>NZ_JRVI01000009.1:0-27955 GCF_000783375.1 Sphingomonas sp. Ant20 | reverse complement strand
GGTATCCGCCCGCCCGCCCGAGCCGCGCACCGCCGCGCCCCCGCCGCCCGAGAAGACCGACGACGAGGTCGAGGCGGTCTATGCCGACGTGTTCCGCGCGATCGTCGAGGATCCCGAATCGACGCTGCGCCCGCCCTCGGTGCTGTTCCAGGATTTCCAGGTGCGCTGCCGGATGGGCGGCCTCGCCAAGCCCCCGCTCGATCTGCCGGGCTTCGTCCGCCGGCTGAGCTGCGCGCGCGCCGGCATCTTCGACATGACCGACGAGGCGTGGACCGCGGCGCTCGATGTCGCCAGCGGGCTGCCCGACGACATGCTCGGCGCGTTCCTGCTGGTCGCACGCGCCGCACGCGAGGGCGAACCCTGCCCCTCAGACGCGCGCATCGCCGCGACCTATGGCACCAGCTCGCTTGGCCGGGTGAAGCGCCTGATCGGCTATATCGAGAGCCGCAACCTGATCGTCTGCCGCACAGACCTGGCGGGCAAGCGCTCGATCACGATCCCGGGACTCGGCTGGACGACGCTGCCGGCAGAGGCGGCTTAACTAGAACGCGAAAGCGAAGACCAGTCCGGCGACCACGCCGATCTGCACGATCGCGATCATCTGCAGCCGGCCGACGAACGGCTGCTTGCGGGTCTTGTGGCGAAATCGACGGCGCGCCCAGAAGGCGCCGGGGCTGCCACCGAGCGCTGCGAACCAGAGCAAACGGGATTCGGGGATGCGCCATGCGCCACCCAGCGATCGGCGCTTATCCAACGCGAACGCAGCGACCGTGACCGCGTTGATCACCAGAAACAGAAATGACGCCGCCGCGATCGATACGAGCATGGCTCACTGGTACCGCGTCGACGTTGACGCGGCGTCCACCCCGGCGTCGATGACGCATCGCGAGGGAGACACCGCGCAGAGACCGATCGTCAGATCATCCCCAGAGCCTGGAGGTACACCTCGAGGATCGCCTCCTCCTCCTGATATTCTTCCTTCTTCTTCTTGCGGATCGACAGGATCTTGCGGATGGCCTTGGGGTCGTAGCCACGGCCCTTGGCCTCGGCCATCACGTCCTTGATGTCGTCCGCGATACCCTTCTTCTCTTCTTCGAGACGCTCGGCGCGCTCGATCAGCAGGCGCAGTTCGTCCGCTGCGACCGCGCCGCCGCCCATGCCGTGTTGGCGTTCGTCCGTCATGATACTCGTCCCCATTCGCTCGAAACACAGACCCGCATGCGGCGACCGGGGTCCCGAGGACCACCGATGAATCGCGCCGCTGCAAGTGCGGCGCCGCGTCTAGGCGGTAACCGTTCGCGGCTCAAGCGACCCCGGGTCAGACGACCGCATTCTTGGCGACGCTGGCCTTCATCCGTTCGAGCTGCTCGGGCGTGGCGTCGCCTGATGATGCGCCTTCCACTGCGAATAGGGCATGCCGTACACAGCCTCGCGTGCCGCATCCTTGTCGAGACCACCGGCCTCCTCGACCCAGTCGGACAGGCAGTTGCGGCAAAATCCCGCCAGACCCATCAGGTCGATATTCTGCGCATCGTCGCGGTGGCGCAGGTGGCGGATCAGCCGGCGAAAGGCCTGCGCCGCTACGGCATCGTCGAGTGTGTCCAGCGTGTCGCTATCGTGGTTCATTCGTATGCTCCGTAGTTGATCCCACCGAGATAGGGTTTAAGGCCCGTGGCGGCAAAGACCTCCCCCAGGAAACGCAACGCATGACCATGGCCATCGCACCCCGCTCGCGCAAAGTCCGCATCCTCGCGACGCTAGGCCCTGCCAGCAGCACGCCCGAGATGATCGCGACGCTATTCCGCACCGGCGCCGACGCGTTCCGCATCAACATGAGCCACGGCGACCAGCAGTCGAAGATCGCGGTGATCCAGGCGATTCGCGCGTTGGAGAAGCAATATCGTCGTCCTTCGACGATCCTCGCCGATCTTCAGGGGCCCAAGCTGCGCGTCGGCAAGTTCGACGGCGGCCGCACGGTGCTCGAAACCGGCTCGACCTTCGTGCTCGACCGCGACACGACGCCGGGCGATGTGACCCGCGTCGAGCTGCCGCATGACGAGATCTTCGCCGCGATCGAGCCGGGCGCGCGCCTGCTGCTCGACGACGGCAAGCTCGTCCTGCGCGTCGTGTCGCACAGCCCGCGCGAGATCACGACGCGCGTCGAGGTCGGCGGTGCGCTGTCGAACAACAAGGGGCTGAACGTCCCCGACGTCGTCCTGCCGATGGCCGCGCTGACCGAGAAGGACCGCAGCGATCTCGACTTCGCGGTCGACCAGGGAGTCGACTGGATCGCGCTGTCGTTCGTCCAGCGCCCCGAGGATCTGTGGGAGGCACGCAAGCTGATCGGCGGCAAGGCCGCACTGCTCGCAAAGATCGAGAAGCCCGCCGCGATCGAGCGGCTCGAGGAGATCGTCGAGGCGTGCGACGGCGTGATGGTCGCGCGCGGCGATCTCGGTGTCGAAATGCCCCCGCAGGCGGTGCCGCCGCTGCAGAAGCGCATCGTCGAGGTGTCGCGTCGCATGGGCCGCCCGGTCGTGGTCGCAACGCAGATGCTCGAATCGATGATCACCTCGCCCTCGCCGACGCGTGCCGAGGTCTCGGACGTCGCGACCGCGGTCTATGACGGTGCCGATGCGATCATGCTGTCGGCGGAAAGCGCCGCGGGCGCATGGCCGGTCGAATCGGTCGCGATGATGGACGCGATCGGCGTGTCGGTCGAGGCCGATCCCGAGCATGGCGACCGCATGCACTTCACCGTGATGAAGCCCGATCCGACGACGGCCGACGCGCTGGCCGAGGCGGCGAAGAACATCGCCGCGACGGTATCTGCGGTCGCGATCATCTGCTTCACCACCTCGGGCTCGACCGCACGGCGGATCGCGCGCGAGCGGCCTTCGGTGCCGCTGCTGGTGCTGACGCCGAGCCAGGACACTGCGCGCCGCCTCGGCCTGTTGTGGGGCACGCATGCGGTCCACACCCGCGACGTCGAGTCGTTCGAGGACATGGTCGCCAAGTCGAAGCGCATGGCGCTGCGCCACGGCATGGCGAAGGCGGGCGACCGCGTGATCGTGCTCGCGGGCGTGCCGTTCCGTACGCCGGGTTCGACCAACGTGCTGCATGTCGTGCGGATCGTCGGCGACGAGCTGAAGGGCCACCACTCGCAGGTCTGAGGCGGCTCCCCCAAGCGCTCCCCCCTAGCGCTCCTCCGCCAAATCCGCGATGGCTGGTACAAGGACCGGACGGGGGAGCAACCGCATGACGTTACGCGAAAAGATCGGCTGGGGTGCGATGAGCCTGCTCGGGGCGTGCGCGCTCGCGGTGGTGGCGTTCCAGCGCGGCGAGCATGTCAACGCGCTGTGGATTGTCGCCGCGTCGGTCTCGGTCAATTTGATCGCCTATCGCTTCTACGCCCGCTATATCGCGCGCAACGTCATGCAGCTCGATGCGACGCGGCCGACCCCGGCCATCCGCCGCGCGGACGGGCTCGATTATGTCGCGACCGACCGCAACGTCCTGTTCGGTCACCATTTCGCCGCGATCGCCGGCGCCGGACCGCTGGTCGGGCCGGTGCTCGCCGCGCAGATGGGCTATCTCCCCGGCACGCTCTGGATCCTCGCCGGCGTCGTGCTCGCAGGCGCGGTGCAGGACTTCATGATCCTGTTCATCTCGATGCGCCGCGACGGGCGGTCGCTCGGCGAGCTGATCCGCATGGAAATGGGTGCGGTGGCAGGCACGATCGCGCTGATCGGTGCCTTTGCGATCATGGTCATCATCCTCGCGGTGCTCGCGCTGATCGTCGTGCGCGCGCTCGCGGGCAGCCCCTGGGGGCTGTTCACCGTCGCGGCGACGATCCCGCTCGCCGTCGCGATGGGGATCTACTCGCGCTGGATCCGTCCGGGGCGCATTGGCGAAGTCTCGATCCTCGGCGTCATCGGGCTGCTGCTCGCGATCGTCTATGGCGGCCAGGTCGCCGAGTCCGCCTTCTGGGGCCCGGTCTTCACGCTGACCCCGGTCCAGCTGTGCATCCTGATGGTCGGATACGGCGCGGTCGCGTCGGTTCTGCCGGTCTGGCTGCTGCTCGCCCCGCGTGACTATCTGTCGACCTTTCTCAAGATCGGCGCGATCGTCGCGCTGGCTATCGGCATTGCGGTCGTCGCACCGCCGCTGCGCATGCCCGCGCTCACCAAGTTCATCGACGGCAGTGGTCCGGTCTGGTCGGGCGGGCTGTTCCCGTTCCTGTTCATCACGATCGCCTGTGGTGCAGTCTCTGGCTTCCACGCGCTGATCGCCAGCGGCACCACGCCCAAGCTGATCGCCAGCGAAGGTGACGCGCCGTTCATCGGCTATGGCGCGATGCTGATGGAAAGCTTCGTCGCGATCATGGCGCTGGTCGGCGCGACGATCCTCGATCCCGGCATCTACTTCGCGATGAACAGCCCCGCCGCGGTGCTCGGCACCGACGCGGCGTCGGCGGCCGCCGCGGTCACCAACATGGGCTTTGCAATCACGCCAGAAGCGCTGGCGCAGGCCGCGCGCGATGTCGGTGAGACGACGATCATCAGCCGCACCGGCGGCGCGCCGACGCTGGCGGTCGCGATGGCGGAGATCTTCAGCAACCTGATCGGTGGTCAGGCGATGAAGGCGTTCTGGTACCACTTCGCGATCCTGTTCGAGGCGCTGTTCATCCTGACCGCGGTCGATGCCGGCACGCGCGCCGGGCGCTTCATGCTGCAGGACCTGATCGGGCTCGTGGTGCCGTCGTTCCGCAATGCCTCGGCGATCGGGCCGGGCATCGTCGCGACCGCGCTGTGCGTCACGGCCTGGGGTTTCTTCCTCTATCAGGGCGTCACCGATCCACTCGGCGGCGTGAACACGCTGTGGCCGCTATTCGGCATCTCGAACCAGATGCTCGCCGCGGTCGCGCTAATCCTGGCCACGGTCGTGCTGTTCCGGATGAAGCGCCAGCGTTATGCCTGGGTGACGATCCTGCCCGCCGCATGGCTGTGCCTGTGCACGATCACCGCGGGGCTGCTGAAGCTGTTCTCGAGCGATCCGAAGGTCGGCTTCCTCGCGCATGCGTCCAAGTTCGCGGACGCTGCGGCGCGCGGCGAGATCCTGGCGCCCGCCAAGACGATGGCGGAGATGCAGCGGATCATCTTCAACGACCGCATCGACGCGGCGCTGATCGCGCTGTTCCTCGGCGTCGTCGTGTCGATCCTTGCCTTCGGCATCCGCAGCTGCCGCGCGGCGCTGAAGGTCGATCGCCCGACCGTGACCGAGGTTCCGCCCATGCTGGTCCCGGCCGAATGACGCCGCGGATCCGGCATCTGCTGGCACGCGCGCGGGAGACCGCGCTGATGATGGTCGGCCAGCCCTCCTACGCCGCCTATCTGCAGCACATGGCCGAGAATCACCCCGGCCATGCGGCGATGGATCCCGCGGCGTTCTTCCGTGACCGCGAACAGGCGCGCTACGGCGGCAAGGGCGGTGGCCGATGCTGCTGAACGACCCGCCACGCTCGATCGTCGCCGCGCTGCGCAGCGAGACCGGCGGCGATCACGACCGCGTCGACACAGCCTATGGCAACTTCGACCTCGCCGCGCCCGACAGCTATCGCGCGTTCCTCCATGCGCACGCGCGCGCGCTTCCTGCAGCCGAGGACGCGCTCGCCGCCGTCCCGGGCCTGCCCCCCTTCCGCCCCCCGCACGCCCCTCCTCGCCGCCGACCTCGCGGCGCTGGACGAGGCGATGCCGCCACCGCTGCCCTTCGCGCTGCCCGCGGGCGACGCCGCCGCCTGGGGCGCGCTCTATGTCGTGGAAGGGTCGCGGCTCGGCGGCATCATGCTTGCGCGCACCGTGCCCGACGGGCTTCCGATCGCCTATCTCGGCGCGCGGCATCTGTCGGGCGAATGGCGCGAGCTGCTCGGCGCGCTCGACAACGCTGCGACGCTTGCGGGATCGGACGTCTGGATCGACGAGGCGATCACCGGCGCGCGCGCGACCTTCGACCTGTACCGCCGCGCCGCCGCCGCGCGCTAAGCCTCAATCCTCGATCGGGGCGGTCATGATCACGCGTAGCCCGGGCATGTTGTCCTGCTGCGCGATCGATCCCGACAGACGTCCGACCACCGCGTTCATCATCCGGCTGCCGAACCCGACGCGCGTGCCGGTCTGACCAACGCCCTTGTCCGCGACGATCAGCCGGATCTGGTTGCGATATTGCTCGAGCGCGATCAGGATCGGCCCGGGCTGTCCGCCATAAGCATATTTGCTGGCATTGATGACGAGCTCGGTCAGGATCAGCCCGACATTGACCGCACGGTCGGTCGGCATCAGCACCGGTGCCAGGTCGAGCCGCATCTGCGCGCCCCATTCCTGCCCCAGCGTCCCCTTCATGTCGCCCGCCAGTTCCTCAAGATAGCGCGCGAGGTCGACCGACTGGACCTGGTCGTCGCGGTACAGGCGCCGATGCACCAGCGCGACCGCAGACAGCCGTGCCTGCGCCTCGGCAAGATGCGCGGTGACGTTGGCGTCGCCCGCCGCCTTGGCCTGCAGTGCGAGAAACGCGGAGACCATCTGCAGGCTGTTCTGCACACGGTGATTGACCTCCTTCATCAGGACGTCCTTCTGCTCGATCAGCACGTCCTTTTCGGCCAGCGTCCGCTGCAATTCGCGGTTGAGCGCGCGCATCCGGTTGCTCGCATAGCTGTCGTGGAACATCCGACGCAGGCGATAGCCGGCCTCGATCTCCTCGAGCGACCAGCGCCGCGATTCGCCGCGCACCTCTTCGGTCCATGACGCGAACGACGTGCGCGGCGTCAGCTGTTCAGCGGGATCGCCCGACGTCGCCTTATGCGGATTGCCTGCCCATTCGATCTCGGTGATCCGCTCGGCGCGGAACCACAACAGCACCGCGCCCTCGTCGATCAGCGGCATCGCAAGCAGCCCGCTCGCCTTCGACCGATAGCGTTCCGCAGGCGGGTAGAGCGTCGACAGCGCATGCGTCGCAACGATGTCGCCTGTCCCGCGGCTGCGGATCCACTCGACCAGGTCCAGTACGTCTCTGTCGTCCGGACACTGGCCGTCGCGCTGCACCGCGCCGTGCTGGACGAGCGCGAAGCCGTCGCTCGCCAGCATCCGGCGCAGGTCGTCGCCGACCGCCGCCGCGGTCCGCTGTGCGCTGCCCTCGGTGGCCATCTTGAGCACGACGACGTCTTCCACCGACCGCAGCCGCAGGCGTTCGCGGTATCCCTCGGCCTCCTCCTTCGCGCGGATCTGTCGGGCGAGGCTGCTCGCCAGCGTGCTCGCGGTCGCGCGGATATCGGGCGCCAGCGTCCGCGGCGTCATGCTGTGGCAGGCGATCATCCCCCACAACAGCCCGTCCTTGACGATCGAGATCGACGCGGACGCCGCGACGCCCATGTTGGTCATGTAGCGCAGATGGATCGGCGACACACTGCGCAGCGCGACGTCGCTCAGGTCGAGCCTCTCGAACCCGGCGGGGCGCAGGATCGCGGGTGTATAGACCGCATGCGGGATCGCGCGCGTCCGGTTACGGACATACAGCGCGCGCGCCTGTTTCGGGATGTCGGTCGCAGGAAAATGATGGTTGAGGAAGCTGTGCAACGCGGGATCGCGATCTTCCGCCATCACGCGCCCTGATTCATCGTCGAGAAAGCGATAGACCATGACGCGATCGAACCCGGTCAGAGTCCGGAACGCGACCGCCGCCTGCTCGCACAGCGCCTGGAGATTGCCCGACCGCTCGAACGCGGTCGCCATCGAATCCAGCCAGCCGAGCACAGTCGCGGCGCTCGACGGCGCCGTCGTGGCGGGCTCGAGCTCGACGAGGACGTGTTCCTCGCTCGCATGCAGGACCATGTGGAACTGCTCGCTGGTACCCGCGACCAGCGTGCCGACGGCAGCGCCGATCATGCTGCCGCGCCCCGATCGCTCCGCCAGCAGCGCGGCAACGTCCTGGCCGATCAGCGTCGCGAGGTCTGCGCCCAGCCAGTCGGGGGTCAGCCGCGTCTCGATATCGCCCGCGCCCGCAACGACGCGCAGGCTCGCCGCATCGGCGACGAGCAACAGCCCGTGCGGCTGGATCGCGCCGGGAATGTGTATGGGCTCCCGATCGCAGGCCGTAAGGTCCAACGCGGTATCAGTCACAGATGCTGGGCCTTTCCGTCAAGCCGCGACCATGTCGTTTCGCGCGTGGAAAAGCAAATAAGCCAAGGCAGTTACGCCACCGGTGCCATCGCCTCCACGCGCGCATCAGCCCGGTCTGCATAGCGGCGCGCGATAACCGCACAGGCGATCAGCTGGATCTGGTGGAACAGCATCAGCGGCAACAGGATCACACCGACCTGCGCCGCAGGGAACAGCACGCCGGCCATCGGCACCCCCGACGCCAGGCTCTTCTTCGACCCACAGAACAGCAACACGATCGCATCCTCGCGCGGCAATCGCATCAGCCGCGCGATGGTCAGCGTCAGCGCCAGCACGATGGCCAGCAGGGCACAGGAGAGCAGCCCGATCAGGAGCAGGTCGCCGAGCGACACCCGGCTCCACAGCCCCTCGACCACCGCCGCGCCGAACGCGCCATAGACGACGAGCAGGATTGATCCGCGATCGACGATCGTCAGCATCGCCTTGCGCCGCGTCACCCATGCGCCGATCCAGGGCCGCAGCACATGCCCCGCCACGAACGGCACGAGCAGCTGGACGATGATCGTCTCGACGCTCTCGATCGACATCCCGCCGGCATTGCCTGCGTTCCGCATCAGCAGCGCGACCAGCGCGGGGGTGATCAGTATGCCGAGCAGGTTGGAAAAGGATGCGCTGCAGACAGCGGCCGCGACATTGCCGCGCGCGATCGCGGTAAAGGCGATCGACGATTGCACCGTCGAGGGCAGCAGCGTCAGGAACAGCACGCCCGTCGCCATCCGCGCGTCGACGAAGGGCAGCGCAGTCAGCCCGAGCCCGAGCGCAGGGAAGGCAACAAACGTCACCCCCAGCACGGCGAGGTGAAGCGGCCAGTTGCGCAGCCCGTCCCAGATCGCCGCACGCGACAATTTCGCGCCGTGCAGGAAGAACAGCAGGAAGATCGCGACGTCGGCGACATAGCCGACGATCGTCGCCGCCTGTCCCCGCGCCGGCACCAGGCTCGCCAGCACGACGGTGCCGAGCAGCATCAGGATGAACGGCTCGAAGATCGATAGGAAGCGCCGGATCACGGATGCGCGGTCACATAGGCCTCGAGGGTCGCCAGATGCCCGGCGATCGCCTCGTCGTCGAGGAAACTGCCGAGGAAGCTGTTGCGCGCCAGCGTCACGATCTGCCCGCGCGACAGGTTACGCGCACGCGCAGTCTGACGGTAGTTCTCGCCGATATAGCCGCCGAAATAAGCCGGGTCGTCCGAATGGATCGTCGCACGCAGGCCGAGATCGAGCATCCTGTCGATCGGATGGTCCTCGATCCGGTCGACGTTGCGCAGCGCGACGTTCGAAAGCGGGCACACGGTCAGCGTCATCGCCTCGCGCGCGAGCCGCGCGACCAGCACCGGATCCTCGAGCGCACGGTTGCCGTGATCGATCCGGTCGACGCGCAGGATGTCGAGCGCTTCGTGGATATAGGCGGGCGGGCCCTCCTCGCCGGCATGCGCGCACAGCAGCAGCCCGGCTTCCGCCGATGCCTCGAACACGCGCGCGAACTTCGACGGCGGATGCCCCATCTCGGACGAATCGAGCCCGACGCCGATCATCTGGTCGAGCCAGGGCTCGGCCTGTTCGAACGTCCTGAACGCATCCTCCTCGTCGAGATGCCGCAGATAGCTCATGATCAGGCCGATGCTCATCCCGTGCTTCGCCCGCGCCGCATCGATCCCCGCGAACAGGCCGTTGGCGACGACGTCGAACGGGATACCGCGATGCGTGTGCGTCTGCGGATCGAAGAAGATCTCGGCATGGACGACGCCGTCCTGCGCGACCCGGTCGAAATAGGCGAGCGCCAGATCGTGGAAATCCTCCTCGGTCTGCAGCACCGCCGCGCCCGCATAATAGATGTCGAGAAACGTCTGGAGGTTGGTGAAGCTGTAGGCGGCGCGCACGTCCTCGACGCTCTTGAACGGGATCGCGACCTTGTTGCGTTCGGCGAGCGCGAACATCAGCTCGGGCTCAAGGCTGCCCTCGATATGCAGATGCAGTTCGGCCTTGGGCAGGTTGGTGATGAAGTCGTCTGTCATGCTCGATCCCGTCGTGATGTGCGTCACCGCGCAACCATTCCGCGCGTCACGCACTTTGCGCAAGGTCGAAACCCGTTGCATGACATCGCTGTCACGTTACCGCGGACCGGCTATTGCCGCCTCTTACCGATCACGCGAAGGACCCATCGATGCCCACAGGACTGGTCGCACTGCTCGACGACATTGCCGGGATCACCAAGCTGGCCGCGGCCAGCCTCGACGATATCGGTGCCGCGACCGGCAAGGCGGGCAGCAAGGCGATCGGCGTGGTGGTCGACGATGCCGCGGTCACGCCACGTTACATGGTCGGATTCTCGCCCAAGCGCGAATTGCCGATGATCGGGAAGATCGCGCTCGGCTCGTTCCGCAACAAGCTGCTCTTCATCCTGCCCGCCGCGCTCGCGCTGAGCGCGTTCGCACCCTGGGCGCTGACCCCGCTGTTGATGATCGGCGGGACCTATCTCTGCTTCGAGGGTGCGGAGAAGATCCTCGAGGCGCTCGGCGGCGGCCATGCCGAAGCCGAAGCCACCGCCCCGATCGATCCGAAGACGCTCGAGGACCAGAAGGTGTCGGGCGCGATCCGCACCGATTTCATCCTGTCGGCGGAGATCATGGTGATCGCGCTGTCGGACGTTGCCGCCGAACCGATCTGGGAACAGGCGATCGTGCTTGCGCTGGTCGGCGTCGCGATCACGATCCTCGTCTACGGCGTCGTCGCGCTGATCGTGAAGATGGACGATATCGGCCTGCACCTGACCGAGCGGAAAAGCCCGGCCGTGCAAGCGTTCGGCCGCGGCCTGGTCAAGGGCATGCCGGTCGTCATGTCGGTGCTGTCGGTCGTCGGCACCGCGGCGATGGTCTGGGTCGGCGGACAGATCATCGTCCACGGGATCGAGGATTTCGGGCTGACGACGATCCCGCACTTCATCCACGATGCCGCCGCGGGCGCCGCCGCCGCGGTGCCGGTCGCCAAGGGCGTAGTGAACTGGGTGGTCAACGCCGCATTGTCGGGCGTGGTCGGCCTCATCCTCGGCGGCGCGATCGCACTTGGTCTCCACGCGGTGAAGAAGCCGAAGGCGCATTGAGCCACCCCCTCCCGTCATCCTGACGAAAGTCAGGATCCAGAGCCAGGAACGTCAGCGTCCGTTACCCTGGATCCTGACTTTCGTCAGGATGACGGCGTGGGGGGAACAGCCCCCCGGCAACCGATGCGCCCCCTATTTCGCCGTCCACTTGTCCATCCAGCCGATCACCTCGCCATACCATTGCAGGCTGTTCTTCGGCTTCAGCACCCAGTGATTCTCGTTCGGGTTGACCAGCAACCGTGACGGAATCCCCCGCCGCTGCAACGCGGTGAAGCTCGCGAGCCCCTGCGTATAGGGAATGCGGAAATCTTTCTCGCCGGTGATCACCAGCATCGGCGTCTTCCAGTTGGCGACGTAGTTGACCGGGTTCCATTTCTCGAACGCGGCAGGATCCTCGTAATAGGTCTTCCCGCCATGCTCCCACTCGTCGAACCACAGCTCTTCGGTCTCGTACGCCATCGCACGCGCATCGAAGACGCCGTCATGCTGGACGATGCACTTGAACCGGTCGGGCCACTTCCCCTCGATCCAGTTCATCATATAGCCGCCGTACGACGCACCGAGCGCGCAGGCGCGGTCGCCGTCAAGCCAGCCGAATTTGGCGGTCGCCGCCGCCAGCCCCTTTTGCAGATCCTCGAGCGGCCAGCCGCCCCAATTGTTGCTGATCGCGTCGGTGAAGGCCTGGCCGTACCCCGTCGACCCGTGGAAATCGACCGCGACCAGCCCGTAGCCCGCGCCCGCGAACACCGCCGGGTTCCAGCGATAGGACCAGCTGTTGTTGCTCGACCCCTGCGGGCCACCGTGCACCATATAGGCGACAGGGACCTTACCCGTGCTGCCATAGGGCTTCACCGCATAGCCCCAAACGGTGTCTTCGTTCGCGCCCTTGAAGTTGAACCGCGTGACAGTCGGCATGTCGATGCCCGCGAGCTTTCCCGCGTTGACCGAGGTCAGCCGCTCGGGCTTCGGCATCCGCGTGCCCTTCACCGCCAGCGCATAGAAGTCGTCGGGTGCGGTCAGGCTGCTGATCGCGACGACGACGCCCCTGGGCGTTGGCACGACCGCACCGACATGCCCTTCCTGCGTCAGCCGCGTCACCTTGCCCGTCACGGGATCGACCGCGAACACCGGCGTCTCCTGCGTGTCGTCCGCGGTGACGTAGATACGTTTGCTGTCGGGGCTCCATGCGATTGACGCAACCGAGCGATCCCAGCCCTGCGTTACCGCGCGCACCTGACCGCTGGCCAGATCACGCGTCATAAGCACCTGGCGATCCGCCTCGAACCCGGCGCGCGCCATCGCGAACCAGGCGAGCGTGCGGCCATCGGGCGACACCGTCGGCAGATTGTCCATGCCGGTGTTCGCCGCCGTCAGGTTGACCGGCGCTGCGGAACCGTCCGCGGGGACCGAGAAGATGTCGAGATTGGTCGACGTCGCTTCGATCCGCCCCGCCTCGCGCAGTGCGAAATACAGCGTCCGGCCGTCCGCGCTCCACGACACTTCCTCGCCGCCGCCGAACGGCTTGGACGGCGCATCGCCGATCAGACCGCGCGTCACCGCGACGCCGTCGCCGGCTGCGCCTGCGGCCGTCAGCGGCAGCACGAACAGCTGCGACCGGTCGCCGTTCGACCATGTGTCCCAGTGCCGCACGAACAGCTGGTCATAGGTCCGCCCCGCCCCGGCATTCGGGTCCTTCTTGACGATCGCGGGCGCAAGGCTCGGCGCGCCGGGCTTGCGATCGGCCCAGATCACCAGCTTGTCGCCGGTCGGTGCGACCTTGAACCCGCCAAAGCCGCCCTCGAAGCTCGTCAGCTTGCGCGGCGTGCCGCCAGCGATCCCGATCGACCAGACCGCGTCGCTGCCGCCCTTGTCCGACTGGTAATAGACGGTTGCGCCATCGGCGGAGAATTGCGCGCCGGTCTCGTTCACATCGGCTTCGGCGATCAGCGGCTCGGGTTTCGCACCCTTGCGCGTCAGGTCGAGCCGCCACAGGTCGAACCGCCCGCGATCGGCGGCGAGATCGGTCTCGCGCTGTTCCCAGACCAGCCAGCGGCCGTCCTTCGACACGGCGGGCGAGGACACGCGCGACAGCTTGACGACATCGTCGATGGTCAGCTGGCGGGCGGTGGCGGGGGCGCTTGCAAGAGCGAGCACGGCGAGGCTTGCGGACAGCAGGATCTTCATGCGCGTCTGCATAGAATGCTTGCACGATCGCGCGCAATCGCCACGTTGTCGCGCACGATGACGCGTAAATCCTCCTTCCCGCCCGTGGCCGCCGCCGATGCGCGGCTGCTCGTCCTCGGCAGCCTGCCCGGCGACCGTTCGCTCGCCGAAGCTCGCTATTATGCGCATCCGCAGAACCAGTTCTGGGCGCTGATGTCGGGCGTGGTGGCGCGCGATCTCGTCGCGCTGGCCTATGACGAGCGACTGGCCGCCTTGCGCGATGCGGGCGTGGCGCTGTGGGACGTGATCGGGTCGGCGCACCGCATCGGTAGCACCGACGCCGCGATCCTCGATGCGCAGGACAATGCGGTCGCCGAGCTGGTCGCGCGCCTGCCCGATCTCCGCGCGATCGCGTTCAACGGCGCAACCGCGTTGAAGCTCGGCCTCAGACAGGGGCTCGGAACGCTCGGCCCGCAGATCGTCGCGCTGCCCTCGAGCAGCCCGCTCCACACGATCGGCCGCGCCGCCAAGCAGCCCGCCTGGGACGCGCTCGCCCCCTTCCTCGCCGTGTCGCGCTAGATCCGCACCGCGCCCGCCGCACGGACATCGGCGATCGTCGGCCAGCCATTCACCGCCATCAGCAGATCCGCCTCCGCCAGCAGGCACCGCAACACATGCGCCGCCCCCGCCGCCCCATCGAGCGCGAGGCCATAGGCATAGGGCCGCCCGACGCCCACGGCACGCGCGCCGAGCGCGATCGCCTTCACCACGTCGCTGCCCGACCGGATCCCTGAATCGAACAGCACGGGCACGTCGCCCGCCGCCGCGACCACGCCCGGCAGCATGTCGATCGCCGCGATTCCGCCATTGGCCTGGCGCCCGCCATGGTTCGAACAATAGATCGCATCCGCTCCCGCATCGATCGCGCGCCGCGCATCGTCGGGATGGCAGATCCCCTTCAGGATCAGCGGCAATGTCGTCAGCGAGCGCAGCCACGCCATGTCGTCCCAGGTCAGCACCTTGCCGAACACGCCTGCCCATTGCCGCACCGCAGCCGCGCCATCCTCCTCGGGCGGCTTGGCGAGCATCGCGCGAAAGACGGGGTCTGAGAAATAGTTCATCAGCACCGCGCCGCGCAGCTGCGGGAAGTTCGCGACGTTCAGGTCGCGCGGCCGCCATCCCGTCACCCAGGTGTCGAGCGTGACGACGATCCCCTTATACCCCGCCGCCTCGGCCCGGCGCACCAGGCTCTCGGCCAGCGCCTTGTCCTTGGGCGTGTAGAGCTGGAAGAACCCCGGCGTCTCGCCCAGCGCCCCCGCCACGCTTTCGAGCGGATCGTTCGACAGCGTCGACGCCATCAGCGGCACCCCCGTCTCGGCCGAGGCGCGCGCGGCGGCGAGATCGCCGTGACCGTCCTGCGTGCAGATTCCGATCACCCCGACCGGCGCCATGAAGACCGGGCTCGGCAGCCGCATCCCGAACAGCTCGACCGACAGGTCGCGCCTGCTGCAATCGACCATCATCCGCGGCGTCATGCCCCAGTGGCGGAACGCATGTGCATTGTTGTCCTGCGTGAATTCGTCGCCGCAGCCGCCCTGGACATAGCCCAGCACCGATGGCGGCATCGCCGCGCTCGCGCGCTGTTCGAGCGTCGCGTAATCGACCGGCAGCTTCGGGATCACGCCGCTCAGACCGGCGTTGTAAATCGCGTTCTGGTAATCGCCGAAATGCGGCATCCGCCTACTCCTATCGACGGCGTTACACCCGTCCTGACGGCAAATGTAGCGCTCAGCCGTCGAGCCGCGCCAGAAATTCCTTTGCCTGCGCCAGCGTCGCGTCCCGGTCCGCCGGCTTCATCTTAGCCCAGTTGCGATACGGCATCGCCAGCCGCGGATTGCGATCGAGCTTGTCCGCGTTGCGCACCAGGAAATCCCAGTACAGCGCATTGAACGGACACGCATTCTCCCCGACGCGCTGTTTCACGTCATAGCGACAATGCCCGCAATAATCCGACATCCGGTTGATATACGCGCCCGACGCCGCATAGGGCTTCGACCCGAGCAGGCCGCCATCGGCGAACTGGCTCATGCCCAGCGTATTGGGCAGCTCGACCCATTCATACGCATCGGCATAGACCTCCAGATACCATTCATGCACCTGCTTCGGGTCCGCGCCGATCAGCAGCGCGAAATTGCCCGTCACCATCAATCGCTGGATATGATGCGCATAGGCATGGTCGAGCGTCTGTCCGATCGCTTGCGAGAGGCAGTGCATGTCGGTCTCGCCGGTCCAGTAGAAGCCCGGCAGGTCGCGCCTCGCATCGAGGAAGTTGCGCTCGACATACTCCGGCCCCTCGCGCCAATAGATGCCGCGCATATATTCGCGCCAGCCGATGATCTGGCGGATGAACCCTTCGGCACAGTTGAGCGGCACGCGCCCCGCCGCATATTCCGCCTCGACCGCACGGCACAAATCGACCGGATCGAGCAGCCCCGAATTGATATAGGGCGACAGCACCGCGTGCCACAGGAACGGCTGGTCGGTCAGCATCGCGTCCTGATAATCCCCGAACCGCGGCAACGCATGCTTGAGGAAATGCCGCTGCTGCTTGAGCGCGTCCTCGCGCGTCGTCGCGAAATCGAACGCATCGAGGCTGCCGGGATGCTCGCCGAACCGCGCCGCGACCATCGCGAGCACCTCGGTCGTGATCGCATCGGGGGCAAAGGAGAGCGGGCGCGGCATCAGCAGGTCGGCCTTGGCGGGCTTGCGATTATCCGCATCGTAATTCCACTCGCCCCCCTCGGGCTTCTCGCCGTCCATCAACAGCCCGGTGCGGCGGCGCATCTCGCGGTAGAAATACTCCATCCGCAACTGCTTGCGCCCCTCCGCCCAGGCCTCGAACTCGGCGTGGCTGGCGAGGAAGCGGTCGTCGGCGCGGATTTCGACCGGCAGGCCGAACAGCGTTTCCCACGCGTCCAGCATGCCCGCAACGCGCCACTCGCCCGCTTCGGTGACGATGATCCGCGCCGGATCATGCCGCCCGATCGCGCGCGCGACTTCTCCGGTGAAGCTGCCGGTCGACTCCGGATCGTCGAGCGTGACGTAGTCGACGGTCCAGCCCGCCTCGCGCAGTGCCTCGGCGTGATGGCGCATCGCCGACAGGATATAGGCGATCTTGCGGCGATGATGGCGGACATAGGTCGTCTCGTCGGCGACCTCCATCATCAGCACGATCGTCGCCGCCGGGTCGGCCCCGTTGAGCGAGGCGATCTGCAGCGAGAGCTGGTCGCCGAGGATCGGCACGAGCGTGGTTTTCTTGGAGCGCATCGCATCCTACATGGCGGACCATGACCGCTCCTACAAACCCGTTATATCTGGGCCAGAACAGCGCCCTCCCCGCCTCGCCCGAAGAGGCCGTGCTCGATTACGTGCCCAACCCGCGCGTCGGCCGGACCTATCTGGTGCGGTTCGCGGTGCCCGAATTCACCTCGCTCTGCCCGGTTACCGGCCAGCCCGACTTCGCGCATCTCGTCATCGACTATGTCCCCGGCGAGACGATCGTCGAATCCAAGTCGCTCAAGCTGTTCCTGGGCAGCTTTCGCAACCATGCCGGCTTCCACGAGGACTGCACGGTCGGCATCGGCGAGCGGCTGTTCGACGAAATGAAGCCGGTCTGGCTGCGGATCGGGGGCTATTGGTATCCGCGCGGCGGGATCCCGATCGACGTCTTCTGGCAGTCGTCCGCCCCTCCCGCCGATCTGTGGCTGCCCGATCAGGGCGTCGCCCCGTATCGCGGGCGTGGCTGACGCCGTCGTTGCATGCAGTGATGTCGATAAAGTTTAACATCAAAGCGCGTGTTGCAGTGCAATATTAATGCAACTTTCATACCTTGTCAGCCGTTGGGGGTAAGCGCGATGCCGGGTTAGCCTGTTATGCGCGCTCAGACAAAGGACAGGGTATGGCGTTACCGGCGGACGGGACCAAGATCACGCGGCTGGCACTCATTGGCAATTTTTTGCCGAGGCGGTGCGGTATCGCGACATATACGACGGATGTGTTCACCGCGATGCGGGCGCGCTTTCCCGAGGTCGCGGTCGACGTCTATGCGATGGATGATCATCCTGGCCTGTACGAGTATCCGCCGGAAGTCGTTGGAACGATCCCCGAAACCGATCTGACCGCCTATCTGGATGCCGCACGCAAGATCGATGCGAGCGGAGCCCAGGCAATCTGGGTTCAGCACGAATACGGCATCTATGGTGGCCCGGCCGGGGACTATCTGCTTGCGCTGCTCGACCGCACGACGCTGCCGGTCGTCGTTGCGTTGCACACGATCCTCGAACGCCCCAATCCCGACGAACGCCGCGTCATGGAGGGGCTGTTGCGCCGTGCCGCGCGCGTCATCGTGATGGCGGAGCGTGGCCGCGATATCCTCCAGCGCGTCTATGGCGCCAGCCCGCGGCAGATCGTGATGATCCCGCACGGCGTGCCCGATCGTGACCTCGTCGAACCCGACACGCTGAAGGCGCAATTCGGCTGGGAAGGCCGCAAGGTCGTGCTGACCTTCGGGCTCCTCGCACCGAACAAGGGTATCGAAACAGTGATCGAGGCGCTGCCCGCGGTCATCGAACGTCATCCCAATCTTCTTTACGTCGTGCTCGGCGCGACGCACCCCAATCTCGTCGCGCATCAGGGCGAGGCGTATCGTGATCGTCTCAAGGCGCTGACCGAAGAGCGCGGCGTGGCGGGCAATGTCGCCTTCATCGACGCGTTCGTCGAACATGATGAGCTGCTGAGCTATCTGCAGGCGGCAGATATCTATGTGACGCCCTACACCAACCCGGCGCAGATCACCTCGGGCACGCTTAGCTACGCCATCGGCGTCGGCAAGCCCGTCATCTCGACCCCGTACGTCCATGCGACGGAAATCCTCGCCGATGGGCATGGCGTTCTTGTCCCGTTCGGAGATGTCGCTGCCTTCGCGCGCGAGATCGACATGCTGCTGTCGAGTGATCGCGACCGCCATCGCTTGGCCGAACGCGCCTATGCGCGCGGTCGTACGATGATCTGGCCACAGCTTGCCGAAACATCGATGGCAGAGATCCGCGCAGTGGTCGCGGCACGCCCTTTTCGTCTGGCAAAACCTTCGCCCCCGTTGAAGCCGCTTGCGCCTGACTTCGCGGCCGTCGAACGGATGAGTGATTCGACGGGCATGCTCCAGCATTCGATCTACTCGATCCCCGATCGCCGGCATGGCTATTGCATCGACGACAATTGCCGTGCGCTCATGCTGATGAGTGCGATGCCGGACATGGACGAGGTCCAGCGTGACAAGTGGACGACGATCTATGCGTCGTTCGTGCAATATGCCTGGAACCCCGACGAGCGTCGCTTCCGCAACTTCATGAGCTTCGACCGGAGCTGGTGCGAGGATGTCGGGTCTGAGGATTCCAACGGTCGCACCGTCTGGGCGCTCGGCATCACGGCACGCGATGCGCAGCTGGCCAAGCATCGCGACTGGGCGACGGCAATGTATGACTCGACCGCATCCTGTGCACTCGAGCTCGGCAGCCTGCGCGCTCAGGCCTTTGCGATGCTCGGCGCGGCGGCGATGCTCGAGGCGAGCCCCGGGCATCAGCTCTCGCTGTCGATCCTGGCAAAGTTCCCCGATGTCCATTTGGCACTGCTCGAGAAGACGCGGCGTCCCGAATGGCAGTGGTTCGAGATCGTCCTTGCCTATGACAATGCTCGCCTGCCACAGGCGCTCATCCGTGCGGGCCAGGCGCTCGGCCGCCAGGACCTGATCGATTGCGGTCTGGCGACACTCGAATGGATCGTCGCCAAGCAGACCTCGCCCGAGGGTCGCTTCCGCGCGGTGGGTACGGAAAGCTTCGGACGCTCCTATGAGGATCCGCTGCAGTTCGACCAGCAGCCGCTGGAGGCACAGGCCACCGTCGATGCCTGCATGGCGGCGTTCGAGGCTACCGGCGACCTGCGCTGGCGTGACGAGGCCGAGCGCGCCTATCGCTGGTTCCTGGGCGGGAATGACCTCAATCTGCCGCTCGCAAGCATCGCCGATGGCGGCTGTTTTGATGGATTGATGCCGACGGGATTGAACCGTAACCAGGGTGCAGAGTCGATTTTGGCGCTGCAATTGGCCAATTGTGCGATTTCGGGGGTATCAAACGCAACCCAAAGCGTGGCAGGAGCCTCGCGCGTCGTCGCATAGCCTCGCTAGCGTCGGCGTCCCAAGGTGGAACGGCACGCGAGGCATAAGCACGATGGACCTGTTTACCCACCAGCTGCGGTTGCACGCCGACCCGTCACGGGTCGTCGTCCGGCCCTTTCATATCGCCTGGGCCGGCAATGCCGGCGCACCCAGTCGGACCGAGCGACTGGTCGGCGAAGTCCTCGAGATGACGAGCGCCGAGGCGCGGATCCAGCTCGAGGTGGTGCTGAAGGATTTTGAGGCGCGGCACTGGCAGACGCGGCGCGTTTTCATGACGCGCTACGACCAGATCGAGGACATGCTCGGGCTCAACGGCGCGGATATCGGCGACGAGAAGCGCCAGCTGATCGGCGCCTATTTCTGTCATGAATACAGCTATGCCGCCGCCGCGCTGATGAACCCCAGCGCGGTGCCGCATTTCGACCAGTCGGGCATGCCCCCGGGCAGCCTGCGCATCCTGATGTCGATGCGCGCGGTGGGCGAAGGTCACATCTCGTCGGTCGCTTTCCGCGAAGGCATCATCACCGACCAGAACCTCATGAAGCTAGCGCCCGAGCCGCCTTTCGCGACCGCGACCGACGCGGTGGGCAGCGGCGAAGACGAGATGCCGCAGGGTCCGGTCACCGTCTATCGCCACCGCGACAGCACGCTGAGCGGCACCGTGATCTTCCCGATCACGCAGGCGCAGTCGAAGGGGCTGGAGGATCTGCGCATCGTCCGCTTCCAGCACGACAATGGCGACTATGAATGGATCGGCACCTACACCGCATATAACGGCTCGGTCATCCAGTCCGAACTGATGCGGACACGCGATTTCCGCGCGTTCGATCTCGTCCCGATGACTGGCCCCGCCGCGCGCAACAAGGGCATGGCGCTGTTCCCGCGCAAGGTGAACGGCCAGTATATGATGATCGGCCGGCAGGACGGCGAGAACCTGTTCCTGCTGAAGTCGGACACGCTGACCGACTGGGACGACGGCGAGAAGATCCTGACGCCGCTCTATCCGTGGGAGCTCGTCCAGATCGGCAATTGCGGCCCGCCGATCGAACTCGACGAGGGCTGGTTGCTGCTCACGCACGGCGTCGGCGCGATGCGCAAATATTCGATCGGTGCAGTGCTGCTCGACAAGGACGACCCGTCCAAGGTGATCGGCCGCACGCAGCAGCCGATCCTCGCCGCCAAGGATCAGGACCGCGAGGGCTATGTCCCCAACGTCGTCTACAGCTGCGGCGCGCTGCGCCACGGCGATGCGCTGTTCCTGCCTTACGGCATCGCGGACAGCTCGATCGGCTTCGCCTTCGTCAAGATCACGGACATGCTCGCCGCGATGAAGTGAAGGACGTCGCTCCCTCCTTAGGACTCCACCCCGGCGAAGGCCGGGGCCCAGTTGGGCGACGGAGATAATGGCGGACCGCGCTTCGTAACGTCGACCTTCCCAACTGGGCCCCGGCCTTCGCCGGGGAAGTGCGCTTAACCAGGCAGGCCGTTCCCCTCCCCGGCCTCCCGCGAAGGCGGAAGCCCAGCCTGGGTCCCCGCCTTCGCGGGGAAACACTCGCTACCGCGATGCCGCCATCGTCCGCCGGTACATCACCCAGGTCAGCAACGCGAACAGCAGGGTCCCTCCGACCAGCGCAAAGGGTACGAACCCCTCCCCGACCAGCGCCAGCGGCGTCTCCTGGTTGGTGAGATAGACGATCCCGGCAAACCCCACGCCCCACAGCGACTCGCCGACGATCATCCCCGTCGCGGTCAGCACGCCCATCCGCCTGGCAAGCTCGGGATCGCGCGCGCGGTCGGCCCAGCGGTCATAGGCATAGCCGACTACCGCGCCGATCGTGACCGGCAACGTCACCGCCATGGGCAGATACACGCCCAGCCCGACGCCCAGCGGCGGCAACCGCAGCCTGCCCGCCTTGCCCAGCAGTTCGTCGAGCGCGATCACCGCGACACCGGTCATCGCGCCATAGCCGATCATCGCCCAGTTGAGATTGCCCCCCAGCACGCCCTTGGCGAGCGCCGAGATCAGCGCGGCCTGCGGTGCGGCCAGCGCATTGGGCCCGGCCCCCGGCGCGCCAGCAAAGCCAAGCGTGCTGCCGAGCAGGTTGAGCACCGGCGGCACGACGATCGACCCGAACACCACGCCGATCAGCAGCGCGACCTGCTGCTTCCACGGCGTCGCACCGACCAACTGCCCGGTCTTAAGAT
Source organism: Sphingomonas sp. Ant20 (assembly GCF_000783375.1). NCBI lineage: Bacteria > Pseudomonadati > Pseudomonadota > Alphaproteobacteria > Sphingomonadales > Sphingomonadaceae > Sphingomonas > Sphingomonas sp. Ant20. The sequence continues at coordinate 6,031 of NZ_JRVI01000009.1, read as the reverse complement.
CCTGGAGATTGTCGTTCGAGATCGTCGCGATGCCGAACACCACGCCCGTCACGATCAGGCCGTAGGCGACCAGCGCCTGCGTCGTCCCCGGCTCGACTGCACGACCGAACCACGACACCAGCAGGATCGATGCGGCGAGGATGGCGAGGATACCGATGCCCGACACAGGAGAATTCGACGCGCCGATCAGCCCCGCCATGTACCCGCACACCGCCGCGATCACGAGGCCGATGACGAGGATGAACGCGAGACTCCCTGCGATCAGCCCGACCGCCGACGCCTCGAGCGGCCCGCCCTGGAGGACAGTCCACAGCAGGATCCCGATCGGCACGAGCATCGCCAGCGATGCAATCCCGACGATCCCGATCGGGATGTCACGCTCCTCGAGTGCCAGCACTTCGCCGCCGCGCTTGGCTGCCGACGCCGCCAGCGCCGATCGCACGCCGCCGACCACGGGTCCTGCGATCTTGAGCAAGGTCCAGATCGCCGCGACGCCGATCACGCCCGCACCGAAGAACCGCACGTCCGACCGGAACACGGTCGTCGCGATCACCTCCGCGGTGCCGGTCACGCTCCCGGCCGAGGTCAGGATCGGCAGCAGGATCCACCAGCCGATCACCACGCCCGTGAACATTGCCATGCCGACCGAGATCCCGACCAGATGCCCCGCGCCCAGCAGCGCGAACGACAGCCCGCCCGAAATTCCGGTCGCGCCTGCGCCGACGCGGAACCACGTCGCGGCCTCGGCAGCGACCAATTTGGTCTGCGTCAGGATCGCGAACCCGGCCGACACCAGCGCGTTGACGACGATGATACCGAGCCCGCGCGCGCTCTCCTCGCCGCCCTCACGACTACCCGCACCGACCTTCAGCACTTCGGCGGCGGCGCGGCCTTCCGGATAGGGCAGCACCGTGTCGACGACGAGTGCACGGCGCAGCGGCACCGAGAACAGCACACCCAGCACGCCGCCGAACATCGTGATCGCCGCGGTGGTGAAGAACGGGAACCCCTGCCACCAGCCGATCATGACGAGGCCGGGCAACACGAAGATGATCGCCGCGAGCGTGCCCGCGGCGGACGCGATCGTCTGGACGATGTTGTTCTCGAGGATCGTCGAATCCTTGAACAGCCGCAGCACGGCCATCGAGATCACCGCGGCGGGGATCGACGTCGCAAAGGTCAGCCCGATCTTCAGTCCGAGATACACATTGGCTGCGGTAAACAGCAGCGTGATGATCGCGCCGAGCACGACCCCGCGAAAGGTAAGCTCGCGCATACTCGTCTCGGGCCCGGTCTCGGATACGCCCCGCGTCGCGTCGGTCATCAGATCGTCCTAACCAGAAACACGTGCCCCGGCGGAGGCCGAGGCCTGGTCGGAACGTCCTCCAACCGGGCCTCGGTCTTCGCCGGGGTCCTGGCCGTCAGGATGCCGCGCTCTTGCCGTGAGCGCAACCGGCCGGATCAGCGCGCCACCATCCGCCGCGCGAAATGCACGGTGACCGCGCGCGTCACGCTCTCCGCAATCCGCTGCCGCCCCTCGTCGCTGTCGAGAAACGCCGCGTCCTGCGGGTTCGAAATATAGCCGGTCTCGAACAGGATCGAGGGCATGTCGGGCGCCTTGAGCACCATCAGCGACGCCATGCGGTGGAAATTCGGCTTGAGCGGCATCAACGGCTTGGCCTCGCGTCCCAGCAACCGCGCGAACGTGGCCGACGCGTTCATCGTCTCGCGCTGCGTCAGGTCGATCAGGATCGACGACACGTCGGCAGGCGCCTCGCCCAGATTGACCCCGGAGATCACATCCGCCTTGTTCTCGCGCGCGGCTAGCCGCGCCGCCTCCTTGTCGGACGCCACCTCGGACAGCGTATAGGCAGTCGCGCCGCTCGCGCCTTCGGATCCGGTGCTGTCGCAGTGGACCGAGATGAACAGGTCGCCCTTCAACCGTCGTGCGACGCCGTACCGCTCGCGCAGCACGAGGAACCGGTCGTCGCTCCGCGTCAGCGCGACGCGCACCCGGCCCGAAGCGAGCAGCGCGTCACGAATGGCCTTGGCGACCTTGAGAGTCACGTCCTTCTCGCGCAGCCCGTCGGGGCCGATCGCGCCGGGATCGACACCGCCATGTCCGGCGTCGATCACCACCAGCGGACGCATATCGTCGCCCTCGACCCGCGGCAGCCCGATTCCGCGCGCGCGCGGCGGCACCGGGATCGACACCTTGTACCGCGGCGCCGGTCGTGCGGCGAAGTTGAACGGGAAGAAATTCAGCGGACCGGCGATACTGGCCTGCGCGAACGTCGCATCGTCGACGCGGCGCAAGGCCAGCGTTAGTTCGCGTCCCTGCAAATCGAACCCGCCATCGGCCACGATCGCCGGCTCTGACAGGTCGAACAGCATCCGCAGCCCGGAGCCGCCGTGCCGGCGCTGCGCGATGCGGGTCACGACGCCGCCCGGCTTCGCGGTTCCGCCGGGCGTCGCGTTCGCGATATCGACCGCGATCTGCCGTCGGCCGGTCAGGATCTGGCTCGCGCCGCTGCCGACCGGTGCATCGAAGCGGATAACGATCTGCGTCCGGCCGATCGCGATGCTCTGTACGGACGCCGCCAGCGCCGGAACGCCGGACAGCCAGCCGAGCAGCAGAGCGATGATCGCAACCATCCTGCGTCCATGCCGTGCGACCGCGCTGCCGGTCCAGCGAAAAGCCATTCTACACTCCCTGGATCGGTCGAGCCCGACCGAAACGAGACGCCTACGCCACGCCCCCGCAAGAGGATCTTGCGGAGCAGGGTTAATAGCTTGTTTGCCTTGGTTTTCCCATATCCGTAGCTGCCGGTGCGGTTGCAGGACAGGTCGCCGCGCGTAAATGCGGCCTGGGAAAATGGCGGGTTTCAAGTGCGCCGGACCGCCCCGCGCCGGGCCAGTTGCGGGATCTGCAATGCGGTGCTAGTCCTGCCGTGCACCCGTGCGTCGCTAGAGTTTGCCAGCGACGCGCCGGTCTCAACGCCCGCCTTCGGATCCTCGACGGCGCGGCAATTTCAGGTTGACGCTCGAATGACGCATTCCCCCCGCCCCGCTCACCGATCGGCCTTCGCCGACGGGATCGCGGTCGTGCGGGCGCCGCAGGGTGAGTTCCCGCGGCATGCGCGTCGAGCAGAGGCAGTTTCGCATACCTTCCGCGAGTCCGGGCGCCGTGTCCGACCGCACCACCATCAAGCGCGCGACGGCTGCCATCAGGCCCGGCGCGCGCGCGGAGAATCTATTATGACAACGCGTATGCTGATCGACGCACGCCACCGGGAAGAAACCCGGATCGCCGTCGTCAAGGGTAACCGGATCGAGGAATTCGATTTCGAAAGCGCCGAGCGCAAGCAGCTCAAGGGTAACATCTACCTCGCTAAGGTCACGCGGGTCGAACCGTCGCTCCAGGCGGCGTTCATCGATTACGGCGGCAATCGCCACGGCTTCCTCGCGTTCAGCGAGATCCACCCCGATTACTACCAGATCCCCAAAGAAGACCGCGACGCGCTGCTCCGCGAAGAGGCCGAGCATGCCGCCGAGGAGGCAGCCCTGCGCGCCGACTATGACGCGGACGACGAAGAGGGTGACGACGAGGACGATATCGAGCGCTTCGAGGACGATGGCGGGGTAGATCCCGACGTCGCCGAGGAGCTCGAAGGCGGCGAAGAGACCGGCGAGGCCCCGCGTCGCAAGCGCAAGCCGAACGGCGACGAGGCCGCGGTCGAGGACCTGCGCGAGCGTCGCATGAACCTGCGCCGCCGCTACAAGATCCAGGACGTGATCCATCGCCGTCAGGTGCTGCTCGTCCAGGTCGTCAAGGAAGAGCGCGGCAACAAGGGCGCAGCGCTGACCACGTACCTGTCGCTGGCCGGCCGCTACTGCGTGCTGATGCCCAATACGAGCCACGGCGGCGGCATCTCGCGCAAGATCAGCAACGCGGGCGATCGCAAGCGCCTGAAGTCGATCATGGCCGACATGCAGCTGCCGCCCTCGATGGGCTGCATTGTCCGCACCGCCGGGCTGCAGCGCAGCAAGGTCGAGATCAAGCGCGACTTCGATTACCTCGCCCGTCTGTGGGACGGGATCCGCGAAGCGACGCTGAAGGCGTCGGCGCCCGCGCTCGTCTACGGCGACAGCGACCTCATCAAGCGCGCGATCCGCGACATCTACAACAAGGAAATCGAAGAGGTCATCGTCGAGGGCGAGGACGGCTATCGCCAGGCGCGCGAGTTCATGCGCCTGCTGATGCCCACGCACGCCCGGCGCATCAAGCATTACGCCGACCCCGTGCCGCTGTTCCAGCGCGCGGGCGTCGAGGATCAGCTGTCGGCGATGTACCATCCGGTCGTCCAGCTGAAGTCGGGCGGCTATCTGGTCATCAACCCGACCGAGGCGCTCGTCTCGATCGACATCAACTCGGGCCGCTCGACGCGCGAACACAGCATCGAGCAGACCGCGACCGCGACCAACCTCGAGGCCGCACAGGAAATCGGCCGCCAGCTGCGCCTGCGCGACATGGCCGGGCTCGTCGTCATCGATTTCATCGACATGGATAACAATTCCAACGTCCGTAAGGTCGAGAAGGCGATGAAGGAGGCGCTGAAGAACGATCGTGCGCGCATCCAGATCGGCCGCATCTCGTCGTTCGGCCTGATGGAAATGAGCCGCCAGCGGCTGCGCACCGGCGTGCTCGAAGCGTCGACCCGCGCCTGCCCGCATTGCGAGGGCACCGGGCTCGTCCGCACCGCATCGTCGTCGGGCATTTCCGCGCTCCGCCTCATCGAGGACGAGGCCGCCCGCGGTCGCGGCTCGCTGCTGACGCTGCGCGCGAGCCAGGAAGCGGCCGTCTACATCCTCAACCGCAAGCGTGCCGACATCGCCGAGATCGAGGATCGCTACGGCGTGATCGTCGAGATCATCCCTGGCCAGGACGAGGAAGGCGCGCACATGACGGTCGAGGCCAGTGGCCCGCCGCCCGCGCATCCGCCGAAGTTCGTCCAGATCATCGAAGAGGACGAGGACGATCTTCCCGAGGAGATCGAGGACGAGATCGAGGAGGACGAGGTCGAGGAGGCCGAGGCCGAACAGCCGCGTCGTCGTGAGGGGGGCCGCGAAGGCGGTCGTGAGCAGGCCGCGCCACGTGAGGGCCGCGATGCCGATGGCGAAGGTGGCAAAAAGCGCCGTCGCCGCCGCGGTCGTCGGGGCCGGGCACGTCCGGGTGAGGACGGCGCCGTCGGTGGTACGAGCGAGGATGGCGCGTTCGAGGACGTCGACAACAATGTCGAGCAGATCGACGAGGGCGTCGGCGAGATCGTCGAAGTCGGCGGTGGCGAGGAGATCGAAGGTACGACTCCGGCCGAACAGGCCAACGGCGTCGAAGGCGAAGGCCGTCGTCGTCGCGGACGTCGCGGACGCGCGGTGGTCGGCGCAACGAGCAGGGCGGCGAGCAGACCGGCGCCGAGACGGGCGAGTCGATTGCCGTCAGCAGCATCGACACCGCGGCACTGATCGCCGAGGCGCCCGAGCCGGAGGCATTTGCGCCGGTCGAGACGTCCGAGGCCGAGCCGGTGTTCGAGGAGGCGCCGTCCGCGCCGGTCGCCGAGGCTCCCAAGATGCGTCGTCGCCCGCGCGCCCGTGCGGCCGCCGCGACGATCAACGCTGACCCGGTCGCCGAAACGGCGCCCAAGTCGCGTCGGGGTCGCAAGCCGCGTCCGGTCGAGACGGCCGACGAGACGACCCTGGCACCAGAACCGGTCGTATCCGAAGTGCCCGTCACGCCCGAGCCGCAGGAACAGGCCGCTGCCGATCCGGTCGCGGCAGAGCCGGCGCGCAAGCCTGCACGGCGCCGTCGCGAGGCGGTTGCCGATGCGACGATGGACGAGGTTGGCGCTACGCCTGCCGAGACGCTGGAGGCGTCCGCGCCGAAGCCCAAGCGCGCGCGTCGCAAGGCGAGCGATACGGCGGTCGAGCTCGCAGCCGTCGAGGAGGCCCCTGCCAAGGTCGCCAAGCCGCGTGT
>NZ_JRVI01000089.1:0-20468 GCF_000783375.1 Sphingomonas sp. Ant20 | reverse complement strand
CGGCAGGGCGGTCGTGCTGATCGACGACATCTATGCGAGCGGGGCGACGAGCGCGGCGTGCACGGGCGCGCTGCTCGCGGCGGGGGCGGAATCGGTGACGATCCTGTGCTGGGCACGTGTTCTGGACGACACCGATTATTGACAAGCGCACGGTCAGACCACACCTGAAAATAATGGCTAAAGTTGAAATCTACATCAAACAATTCTGCCCCTATTGCACGCGGGCGATGAAGCTCCTTGCCGCCAAGGGCGTCGAACCGGAAACGTTCGACGTGACGATGGGCGGGCCGAAGAAGAAGGAGATGGTCGAGCGCTCGGGTGGTCGCATGACCATGCCGCAGGTGTTCATCGACGGGAAGCATATCGGCGGGTCGGACGACCTTGCCGCGCTCGATGCCCGGGGTGGGCTCGACCCGCTCCTGGCCTGATGCCCCGCATCGCGCTTCTGCAGATGACCAGCGGGATCGATCCCGCGGTCAATGCTGCAACGCTGATCGCTGCGATCCGGTCGGCGGCAGGGCAGGGCGCGGTGATGCTGTTCACGCCCGAAATGTCGGGTCTGATCGACCGCGATCGCGCGCGGGCCGCCGCGTCGATCGTGGCCGAGGCCGACGATCCTGTGCTCGCGCGCGTCTGCGCCGCTGCGGCCGAGGCGGGGATCTGGGTGCATCTCGGCTCGCTCGCCGTCCGCCGGGCAGACGGGCGGTTTGCCAATCGCGGGTTCGTGATCGATCCGGCGGGCACGATCCGCGCGCGCTACGACAAGCTCCATCTCTTCGATGTCGATCTGCCGACGGGAGAAAGCTGGCGTGAATCCGCGGCCTATGCCGCGGGGGATGCAGCGATCGTCACGCAGACCCCGATCGGCATGCTGGGCGCATCAATCTGTTATGACCTGCGATTTCCCGATCTGTACCGCGCGTTGAGCGATGCCGGTGCGACGGTCCTTTCGGTTCCGGCGGCGTTCACCAGGCCGACGGGGGCCGCGCATTGGCATGTCCTGCTCCGCGCCCGGGCGATCGAATCGGCCTCCTACGTCGTCGCCGCGGCGCAGACCGGCGTCCACGCCGATGGTCGCGCGACCTATGGCCATTCGCTGGTCATCGATCCCTGGGGCACGGTCGTGCTCGACATGGGTGAGGCGGCGGGTCTCGGCTATGCGGATATCAGCCCCGACAGCGTGACGGACGTCCGCGCGCGGATCCCGGCGCTCGAGCATCGGCGTCCGATTCCCGGCGTGGCCGTGATCCGGTGATCGTCTTCGACCTGAAATGCGGCACCGGGCATGTGTTCGAGGCGTGGTTCGGCTCGAGCGCGGCCTATGAGGCGCAGCGCGCAGCCCGTCAGGTCGAATGCCCGCTATGCGGCGATGCGGAGGTGGCGAAGGCGGTGATGGCGCCGGCCGTCTCGGGCAAGGGCAACCGCGTACCCGAGGGGCCGACGCCTGCGCGGATGAAGGCGATGATGACGATGCTGGCATCGAAACAGGCCGAACTGCTCGCGTCATCGCGGTGGGTCGGCGGCGCCTTTGCGGATCGCGCACGCGCGATGCATCTCGGCGACGAGGCCCCCGCACCGATCCACGGCCAGGCGAGCCTCGCCGAGGCCAAGGCGCTGGTCGAGGACGGCGTCGCCGTGCTGCCGCTGCCCCTCCCGGTCACGCCACCCGATACGATCAACTAAAGATGGGGTCGCCCGCCCTTACCCCGTAACGCGCGCGAGCACTGGTTTCAGCGCGGACTTGATCTCGAAGAACAACGGATGCTTCAGCAGCCGCAGCGCGATGCCCCACAGGGCGATGCCGATGCCGACGGCCAGGACGATCGGGACTAGCGGCGTCGTCGCGGCCCAGCCATGCCAGGCCATGACGATGATCGCCGGCGCAATCGCGACGCTGGTGGCGATCCCGCTGCGCAGATAGATGGCGAACATGTCGCGGTACTGGCTGTCCGTGATCCGGCGGATATGCGGCATGTAGAGCACGCAGGCAAAAATCGCATCGATGACCTTCGCCAGCGCGGCGGCCTCGATGCTGATGAAGCAGGCTGCCGAAAATACGACGAAGCCGACGATGCTGCGCACGAACTCGAAGCGTGCCTGACGGCCGGTTTCGTCGGCGATGATGAACAGATCCCACGCCATCGCGATGGCGGTGTTGAACACGCCGACGACGCACAGGATCGACAGGCACATCGCGATCGAGACCCATTTCGCGCCATAGATGAGCAGCACGAACGGCCCCGACAGCACGCCAAGCCCCAGGAATGTCGGCCACATCAGCGCGGTGAACAGGGCAAGCGCGTTCTGATAGCGCGGCCCGATCGGCAAGCCGGCACGGATCCCCGCGGCAAAGTCGACGAACATGATGCGGCAGATCACCAGGAACACGCTGTCCCACAACATGCTGAAAATGTTGCCGGACCTGGAATATAAGCCAAGCGCGGCCAACCCCAGCAAGCGGCCGAGCGCCATATCCTGCAACCGCGAAAAAGACCCGGGAAATGCCCAGCGTGGCGAGCACGTTGATGCTGAACCGATGCACGTCGCGCCAGTTGTCGAACCCGACCCTGACCCTGGCATGATGCGGCGCGAGGCCGATCGCCATCGCGGTGCTGATCAAGGCGGCGATGATCTGCCCATAGGCAAAGCTCATATAGCTCTGGCCCGCGACCGCGAAGGCCACGGTGGCGATCGTGCCCGACGCCGTCGCCAGCATCTTGATGATCGACACGGCTTTGAAATCGCCGTCACGCTCGAGCAACGTCAGGGGCATGAAGCCGGCGGCCGTAATGATCGGGATTATCGCCAGACAGAACAACACGGGCCGGACGGCAGGCTCGTTGAAGACCGCACCGCTGACCAGGCCGAACCCGGCAATGATGAAGGCCAGAACGATCGCGACGCCGAGATTGATGCTGAAGACGGTCGACGACAATTCTGCCGTGAGATTCTTCTCGCGGATGAGATAATTGTTCAATCCGAGCGACTGAATGATCGAGATCAGTCCGCTGGCCGCAAAGGCGACGGCGAAGATGCCGACCTCGTACGGGGTGAGGATGCGTGCCAATACGACTGAGCTGACCAGCTGCAGTATGAAATATATTGCCTGCGAACCGGCCATCCATCCAATTGACTTGCGCATACGCATCGTCTCGGGCTCACTCTGTCACTGTCGTTGCGAAGTATAAGGCGGGGGTCGTGCGCGCACGCAATTAGCGGCGGCGCTAGCGGATCAGTCGTGCGACCTTCCTGATCACGCGCCCGGCATATTGCTGTGCGATGAAGGGATGTCCAACGAACAGCCGGATGGCCTGGACGCGCTTGCCCGACTGCACTGCGCGGCGAAATCCGTTCAAGGTCTCGAGCCGGCCAAGCGCCTGCCTGCGATCGTGCAAAAGCGCGACCAGCTTGCCGTCGTCGGCAACATCGGAGCGTTTCGCCAGCGATGCGCTCATCGCGATCTGCGCCGTATAATCGACGGTCGTCTGGCTTTTGCCCGATGTGCGCAGCGTCCAGACATAGCCGGGTTGCGGGGTGATGACGAACTTCGCCCCGCACAGCATGGCGTCGAAATACATCTTGAAGTCTTCACCATGGCGGATGGCCGGATCATAGCGAATGGCTTGGTCTTCGAGAAACTGACGGCGGAACATCGGTTTGAGCAAACCATAGTCCATGTCCTGGTTGAACGGCCGGGCTGCCGCAACGAAGGCATAACGGTCAATCTCGGTGGCGGACCGGATCGCCTGGATTTGCGGTGGGCTCAACGCCGCCTGGGCCTCGTCCAGAAATCGCACGTTGTCCGCAACCATATCGGCGGCAAACGCATCGGCCACGTCGAGGAGGTGCCGCAACCGGCCGGGTTCGAAGGCGTCATCGGCATCGAGTACCGCGATCCAGGGCGCCCGAGCCGCCGCAAATCCCGCATTTCGCGCCGCCGATGGGCCGCCGTTCCGGTCGAGCCGGACCACCGAGAGGTTTGCGACATGACCATAGCGCGCCGTCACGGCTGCGTGCGTGTCATCAGGACAATGATCGTCGACGACGATCACTTCGAGCGCGACGTCGGTCTGGGACAGGGCAGAGTCGATCGCCTTGCCGATGAACTGCGCCGCACGATAAGCCGGGATCACGACGCAGATCTCAGGCATATTCATCTGAACTGCGCTCGTCGGCGAAACGCTATCTGGCATCTTCGAAGTCCTGGATTGAGCCGCCAAATGCGTACTTTACGGGCCTTAAGCGGACGTCCGCTCGAATTGCAAGACACCGCAGGCAGCTAACCAAGGTCAAGACGGGACAGGTCAAATCCACGCCGCGTCACGGAAAATCGCGCGATTGGCGACAGGCGTCGGTGTCCCGGCGTCAGCGACGTGGAGCGGTTCGGTCGTCGCTAAGCAACCTCAAGCGCATCGTGCGGCATCATGCCCCTTGTCACATGCGGCACGATCATACGGCCGAAAATGCCCCATATGGCGAGGATGAGCGTCAGACTTATCAGTTCGCCGCCATCTTCGAAGAGCGTGCTGATCGTCTGGAAATGCGCGGCGCCGATCAGCATCTCATGAACCTTGTCGACGACCACGGCGAAGAATGCAGTGACGCAGAAGCCGAAGAGCAGCATGAGAGCGGGAGCCACGCGATCGCGGGCAAGCCTGGCCACGCCCAACAGGGTCAGCGCCAGGGGAATGCCGCTCAAGATTGCCTGTGCGAGAATTTCGCCATGAGGCCCGATCACGGCATACTGCGACAGCACCGCGCCGAAATGCTCGTGAAGCCGCAGCGAGTCGTCGGCGAGTACCACCAGAAACAGGAGCGCGTAGGCCGCGTAGAAAAGCTCCTTCCCGTGGAGAAACGCATAAAGCGCGAGGCCGATGATCGTCAGTTCCTTGAGATATCCCCAGATCTCCATCAGCGATCCGTCGACGGACGAGTAGAGCAGCTGACCATAGAGCATGCTCTCCGTCACATTCGCGTGCTCGACATAGGCCCAGCGCAGGAACATCCCGAGTATGACAAGGTCGATCGCTAAAATGACTCCCAGGCCGATCAGCATGGGTCTTGCAGCCGTGGCGATCATCGTTTTCATCACGGCCCCATTTGCCTCCGTCACAAAACTGTAATGCGTTTGTTAACAGTTGCATAGGTGGTTTGGATGATGCGCCTTTTCGACGGCCTAGCCTGTTTGGGCAGGGCACAGGTTCGCGCTTCAGCGTTCGCCCGCCTTTCAGCCGCGCAGATCTAGCGTCTGGCTGTCATAATCGCCTGCGTCGGCGGACGCGCGCAGTCTGGACCGACGGGAATGGGGCTAGTATGGACGTCGCGTGCGTGGCCCCGTAGCTCAGCCGGATAGAGCACCAGATTCCTAATCTGGGGGCCAGTGGTTCAAATCCACTCGGGGTCACCACCACCGACATTATCAAGCGATCCGCCGCCTGCGGGCATCGCGACACGCGTCAGGAATGTAGCTTGGCCGGCGACAGGGGGGTGCCGTCTGGCGCGGCCCGGTCGCAGCGTTGGGGAGCAATCAGGCGACGTTGACCCCTCCGCGGAGGTGGCAACGTCGCCTGGCGTCCCGGTCAGGCTTAGGCCTTGACGTGCTGCGAGATGTACTTGTTCATCTCGAACATGGTGCACTTGTCACGGCCGAAGACCTTCTTCAGCTTCTCGTCGGCGAGGATCTCGCGCTTGTTCTCAGGGTTCTGCAGATTGTGGGCCTTGATATAGACCCAGACCTTGCTGATCACTTCGCTGCGCGGGAGCTTGTCGTTGCCGACGATCTCGCCGAGCTCGGGAGAGGGCTGGACGGGGGCGTGGATGCCGCCGGTCTTGGGAGCTGTAGCCATAAGCATTCCTTCCTGTTCGCATGCGTGCGTTAGGCACTGCACGCGTGGTCACGCCTTGTTGAGCGCGCCCGCCTTGTGCGCTGCCTTGCCGCCATTGTCACTCTTTACGATGAATTGCGGCTCGTCCTTGGACGCGCGGACGGTGTGGCCCTTGATCGTCGTGTCGCTGGTCTGCTTCTTTTCGACCGTGCCGTGCGCGGTGCCGCCGGGGGATTTCCAGGTGACCTCGTCGCCCTTTTTCGGATCCTTCATCACACCATCTCCTTGATATTCAACGATCAAGCGCAGAGGTGCGGGTTTTGTTGCATGATCCGCGGTTGCAGACCCAGGGGCTGCGGTTCATCTGATGCGCCACCAAGGAGACCCATGCATGAAGACCCGCGCCGCCGTAGCCTTCGAGGCGAAAAAACCGCTCGAGATCGTCGAGCTCGACCTCGAGGGACCCAAATCCGGCGAAGTTCTGGTCGAAATCATGGCCACAGGCATCTGTCACACCGATGCCTACACGCTCGACGGACTTGATTCGGAAGGCCTTTTCCCGAGCGTGCTGGGGCATGAAGGGGCGGGCATCGTCCGCGAGATCGGCGCGGGCGTCACCAGCGTCGCGGTCGGCGATCATGTCATCCCGCTCTACACGCCCGAATGCCGCCAGTGTAAGTCGTGCCTGAGCCAGAAGACCAACCTGTGCACCGCGATCCGCGCGACGCAAGGGAAGGGGTTGATGCCCGACGGCACGACGCGGTTCAGCTACAAGGGCCAGCCGATCTTCCATTACATGGGCTGCTCGACCTTCTCGAACTTCACCGTGCTGCCCGAGATCGCACTGGCCAAGATCCGCCCCGACGCGCCGTTCGACACCTCCTGCTATGTCGGTTGCGGCGTGACGACGGGCGTCGGCGCGGTCGTCCACACCGCGAAGGTCCAGCCCGGCGATACGGTCGTGGTGTTCGGGCTCGGCGGGATCGGGCTGAATGTGATCCAGGGCGCGCGACTGGCGGGTGCAGGGATGATCGTCGGCGTCGACATCAATCCCGACCGGGAGGAATGGGGTCGCCGCTTCGGCATGACGCATTTCGCCAACCCGAAGGATGTGGGCGACATCGTCCAGCATATCGTCGCTTTGACCGACGGCGGCGCGGATTACACGTTCGACGCGACCGGCAACACGACCGTCATGCGCCAGGCGCTCGAGGCCTGCCATCGCGGCTGGGGCACGTCGATCGTGATCGGCGTGGCCGAGGCGGGCAAGGAGATCAGCACGCGGCCGTTCCAGCTCGTCACCGGACGCAACTGGCGCGGGACCGCGTTCGGCGGTGCGCGTGGACGTACGGACACGCCCAAGATCGTCGACTGGTATATGGACGGCAAGATCGAGATCGACCCGATGATCACGCACCGCCTGACGCTCGACGAGATCAACAAGGGGTTCGACCTGATGCACGCCGGCGAGAGCATCCGCTCCGTCGTGATCTACTGAGGGGGAAATATGTTCAGCCACATCATGTTGGGTGCCAATGATATCGCGGCGTCGAAGGCGTTCTACGACGCCGCACTGGGCGCACTCGGCGTGCCCGAAGGCGTAATCGATGAATGGGGCCGGATCGTGTACGCGCACGCCGGCGGCCGCTTCCTCGTCACGCCGCCGATCGACGGGCAGCCGGCCACGCACGGCAATGGCAGCACGATGGGGTTCGTCGCGGCCTCGCCCGAGGCGGCGGACGCCTGGCATGCCGCGGGGCTCGCGCATGGCGGCACCGCCTGCGAGGATCCGCCCGGCGTCCGGCACGGCACCGCTGGGCGCACCCTGTATCTGGCGTATCTGCGCGACCCGTCGGGCAACAAGCTCTGCGCCGCTCACCGGGTCGCGTGATGGAGACGCTATCGACCAGCACGGCGTTTGGCGGCACGCAGGGCGTGTATCGCCACGCGTCGACCGCGACCGGCACCGACATGACCTTTGCGGTCTATGTCCCGCCGCACGCGCCGGATGCGCGCTTGCCGGTGCTGTGGTTCCTGTCGGGGCTGACCTGCACGCATGCCAACGTCATGGACAAGGGCGAGTATCGCCGCGCCTGCGCCGAGCACGGCGTGATCCTGATCGCGCCCGACACGAGTCCGCGCGGCGAGGGGGTTCCCGACGACGACGCCTATGATTTCGGCCAGGGCGCGGGTTTCTACGTCGATGCGACCGAGCAGCCCTGGGCGGCGAACTTCAACATGAAGCGCTATGTCGAGGACGAACTCCCCGCGCTGATCGCGGCGGAGTTTCCGATGGCGGACATGACGCGGCAGGGGATCACCGGGCACTCGATGGGCGGGCACGGCGCGCTGACGATCGTGCTGCGCAATCCCGACCGGTTCCGCAGCGTGTCGGCCTTCGCGCCGATCGTCGCGCCGCTGCACTGCCCCTGGGGTGAAAAGGCGCTCACGGGCTATCTGGGGCCGGACCGTGCCGACTGGCGTGCGTACGACGCTGTGCGCTGATCGCCGATGGCGCGCGGGTCGCCGATATCCTCGTCGATCAGGGGGAGGCCGACGGGTTCCTCGACGATCAGCTGAAGCCGGCGCTGCTGGCGGAGGCGTGCGCGGCGGCGGGGATCGAGCTGACGTTGCGGATGCAGCCGGGATACGACCATAGCTATAATTTCATATCGACCTTCATGTCGGATCATGTCGCCTGGCATGCGGAACGGCTGCGGCGCGCCTGACACGCCGTAACGCAAGCGATATGATGTGGCCCTTGTGTTCGGGTCGCGGACGGCCGCATGGCGCGCGGCGGGCGGGAGTCCGCTGCGATATTGTCGATATTATGATACCTCGGTCGGGCTTTCGTACCGAGGACCTTGCACGCCGGCCTGCGGCGGAATGATGGAGCGCTGTGATGATCGCCGAAACGCCTTTTGCCGATGCCGAGCCAGCCGTCGGCCCGGATGGCAAGCTGATCGTTCCGCAGGAGGTCGAGGCGGCGATCCGGACGCTGATCCGCTGGACCGGCGACGATCCGACCCGCGAAGGGCTGGTCGACACCCCGCGCCGGGTCGCGCGCGCCTGGAAGGAATATTGCGCGGGCTATGGCGACGATCCGGCGCGGCATCTCGAACGCGTGTTCGAGGAGGTCGGCGGCTATGACGAGATCGTCCTGCTGAAGGATATCCCGTTCCAGTCGCACTGCGAGCATCACATGGCACCGATCATCGGCAAGGCGCACATCGCCTATCTGCCGCGCAACCATGTCGTCGGCATCTCGAAGCTGGCGCGCGTGCTGCACGGCTTTGCCCGCCGGTTGCAGGTGCAGGAGCGGCTGACCGCGGAGGTGGCCGACTGCATCTGGGAGCAGCTGAAGCCGCAGGGTGTCGCGGTCGTGATCGAGGCGACCCATGCCTGCATGGCGGCGCGCGGCGTGCGGACGCGGGGGTGACGATGGTCACCAGCCGGATGATGGGCGTGTTCCGCGAGGACGAGCGCAGCCGCAAGGAGGTGCTGTCGCTGATGGGCGCGCGCGCATGATCCGAACCGTCCTGGTCACCGGCGGGGCGAAGCGCTTGGGCGCCGCGATCGTCCGGCGGCTGGCGGCGGACGGGCATGCGGTGGTCGTGCATCAGGGGCACTCGCCCGAGGAGGCCGATGCGCTGGTCGACGAGATCGTCGCGACCGGCGGCCGCGCGGCGGCGGTCGAGGGCGATCTGAGCGATCTGCACGGGGTCGGCGATCTGTTCGCCGCGGCGCGGGGCGCGATCGGCGGTCCGATCGACGGGCTGGTCAACTGCGCATCGAAGTTCGCGTTCGATCGACCGCCCGCGGTCGACCCGGTGCTGTTCGCCGAGCTCGCTGCGATCAACTGCGGTGCGCCGGTGCTGCTCGCCTCGGCGCTGGCGTCGCAGGAGGATGTCCGTGACGGCGCGATCGTCAATCTGCTCGACCAGAAGGTCGCCAACCTCAATCCCGATTTCTTCTCCTATAGCTGCGGCAAGATCGCGCTGGAGGGGGCGACGGTGATGCTGGCGCAGGCGCTGGGGCCCCGGATCAGCGTCAACGCGGTGTCGCCGGGGCTGACCCTGCCGAGCGGCGACCAGACCGACGCGGAATTCGAGGCAGTGGCGAGCGACAACCTGCTCCAGCGCCCGGTCGGGGCGAAGGCGGTCGCAGATGCAGTCGCGTGGCTGCTGGGTGCGAAGGGCGTAACCGGACAGAATCTGTTCGTCGATTGCGGGCAGCGGTTTCTGGCGCGCGACAGCGACGTGATGTTCGACCGGCATCATGGGGAGCGCAATGGCTGAGTTCACGACGATCCTCGACGGGCTCGAGGTGATGATGCGGCTGGGCATTTATCCGCACGAGGTGGCGCCGCAGCGCGTGGTCGTCTCGGTCGAGATGACGGTCGTGTATCCGGGGCCGCTCGGCGAGGACGCGATCGGCGAGGTGCTCGATTACGATTTCGTCCGCGCCGGGATCCTGGCGATGGTGGCGGAGCGTCCGTTCGCGTTGCAGGAGACGCTGTGCGAGGCGATTGCGGCGCTGTGCCTGGGCGACGCGCGGGTGAGGCGGGTCGAGGTCGAGACGATGAAGACCGACATCTACCCCGATGCCGCGATCGGGTGCCGGATCGTGCGCGAACGCGTGATCTAGTGGAGGCGATAGTCCCACGACCGGGCGCATTTGGTGCCCGTGAGCGGCGCCAATCCTGGAGCCGGCTCGTTCCCTGCCCATAACCCCCTCATTCGGAGACTTATGGTGAACATTCTCGTCGTCCTCACCTCGCATGCCGATCTCGGCGATACCGGCCGCAAGACCGGCTTCTGGCTCGAAGAGCTTGCCGCCCCCTATTACGTGTTCAAGGATGCCGGCGCGACCATCACGCTCGCCTCGCCGGCCGGCGGCCAGCCGCCGCTCGATCCGAGCAGCGCGAAGCCCGATGCGCAGACCGATGCGACGCGCCGGTTCGAGGGCGACGCGGAGGCCAGCGCGGCGCTCGCCGACACGCGGAAACTGTCCGAGATGAAGATCGCCGACTTCGACGCGGTGTTCTATCCAGGCGGTCACGGCCCGCTCTGGGATCTGGCCAACGACAAGGCGTCGATCGCGCTGATCGAGACGGCCATCGGCGCGGACAAGCCCGTCGCGCTGGTCTGTCACGCGCCCGGCGTGTTGCGCGACGTGAAGGCGGCCGATGGCTCGCCGCTGGTCAAGGGGAAGACGGTCACCGGCTTCACCAACAGCGAAGAGGCCGCCGTCGGGCTCAGCGATATCGTTCCGTTCCTCGTCGAGGACATGCTCGCGCAGCAGGGTGGCAAATATTCGAAGACCGCCGACTGGGGCGTGCATGTCGTCGAGGACGGCTTGCTGATCACCGGGCAGAACCCCGCCTCGTCGGAAAAGGCGGCACAGACGCTGCTGGCGAAGCTCGGCTGAGAAAACGGCCACCGGCTTGACCGGTGGCCGCGCTTCCGGGTGTCAGGCGCGATTGGCGGCGCTGAGGACGGCACGGACCGAGGCGGTGGCGATGTCGGTGTCCATGCCGACACCGAACACCGTCTTGCCCGCCGCGGTCCGGCATTCGACATAGGCCGCCGCCTGCGCGTCCGCACCATGCCGATCGCGTGCTCGTTATAGTCCACAACGTCGAGCGTCGGCCCGGTCGACTCCGCGATCGCCGCGATCACGCCCGAGATCAGTCCGTTACCGCGGCCTGAGATAGACCGTTCCTCGCCATCGATCGCGACGCGGCCGATGAAGACGCGCTGCCCTGCTGTACCGCTTTCCTCATAGTCGCGCAGCTCCACGCGGTCGTCGGCGTGCGGCAAATAGGTCCGCTCGAACAGCTGCCAGATATCCGCCGCATTCAGTTCGCGGCTCGTCTCGTCGGCATAGGCCTGCACATGGCGGCTGAAATCGGCCTGGAGACGCTTGGGGAGCTTCAGCCCCTTGTCCTGCTCGATCACCCAGGCGACGCCGCCCTTGCCCGACTGCGAGTTGACGCGGATCACCGCCTCGTAGCTGCGGCCCAGGTCGGCGGGGTCGATCGGGAGATAGGGGACCTCCCACAACGTATCGTTCTTCGCCTCCTGCGCAGCGAATCCCTTCTTGATCGCATCCTGATGGCTGCCCGAAAACGCGGTGAAGACGAGGTCGCCGGCGTAGGGCGTGCGCGGGTGGACTGGGATGTGGGTGCAGTAATTCACGGTGTTCACGACCGCGTCGATGTCCGACAGGTCGAGCTTCGGATCCACCCCCTGCGTGTACATGTTGAGCGCGACGGTCACGAGATCGCAATTGCCGGTGCGCTCGCCATTGCCGAGCAGGCAGCCCTCGACCCGGTCCGCGCCCGCCATCATGCCCAGCTCGGCGGCGGCGACGCCGGTGCCGCGGTCGTTGTGCGTGTGCAGGCTGATCGCGACTGAATCGCGGTTGCGGATGTGGCGGCCGAACCATTCGATCTGGTCGGCATAGATGTTCGGCGTCGCGCACTCGACGGTGGCGGGCAGGTTGAAGATGATCGGATTGTCGGGCGTCGGCATCAGGACGTCCTTCACCGCCTCGCAGACCTCGAGGCTGAACTCGAGTTCGGCGGTCGAGAAGGTCTCTGGGCTGTATTCGAACTGCCAGCGGACATCCGGCTGTTTCGCGGCCTCGTCGCGCAGCACCTTGGCGCCGTCGATCGCGATCTGCTTCACCTGCGCGCGGTCCATCCCGAACACGATCTTGCGCCATGCGGGCGATACGGCATTGTAGAGGTGGACGATCGCGGTCTTCGCGCCGACGAGGCTGGCAAAGCTCGTCTCGATCAGGTCGCGGCGCGACTGCGTCAGCACCTGGATCGACACGTCGTCGGGGATCAGGCCGGTCTTCACGAGACCAGAGATGAAATCGAACTCGGTCGCGCCCGCACTCGGGAAACCGACCTCGATTTCCTTCAGCCCGACCTTGCAGAGCAGGTCGAAGAAGCGAGTCTTCTTCTCGGCATCCATCGGGTCGATCAGCGCCTGGTTGCCGTCGCGAAGATCGGTCGACAGCCAGCGCGGCGGCGTGACGATCGTCTTCGACGGCCATTGGCGGTCGGGCAGGTCGATTTGCGGGAAGGGTCGGTATTTGGTCGATGGGTCGCGCAGCATGGCTCGTGTCTCTCGTGATCGGGAGCGTTCGGGTCAGCCCTTAGGCGCGAGGCGCGGGGGCTGGCCACCACGCAAACGATCGGCGCGCCTAAGGGCGCGTAAGTCGAAGCAGCAGAAGGCGACGGTGAGACATTGCGTCTTCCCTATCGCGCGGACACGGTAAATGTCCAGCGCGATAGGGTCGGCGTACGTATTATTGCGCAGCAAACGCCGCGTTGATCGTCAGGTCGACCTTGTCCGACACGACGGGGGCATAGGCGCCGATGTTGAAATCGCTGCGCTTGATCGAGGTCGTCGCGCGGAAGCCGAAGTTCAGCTTCTTGTTCATTGGGTTCGCGCCCGCACCGACGAACGTCGCCTGCAGCACGACCGGCTTGGTGACGCCCTTGAGCGTGAGATCACCGGTGATGGTCGCCTTGTCGCCGGTCGCAACGACCTTGGTCGAGACGAACTTGGCGGTCGGGTAGGTCGCGGCGTCGAAGAAGTCCTTCGACTTCAGATGGCCCGCGAAGGGTGCGGACGTGACCGACAGCTGGTCGATCGCGAAATTGACCTCGACCTTGGTCGCGTTCGGCTTGGCCGGATCGATCGTAATGCTGCCACCCGACGCGCCGAGCTGCCCCTCGAGCATCGAGAAGCCCATATGGTTGAGCTGCCACGTCACCTGCGTGTGGTTGGCATCGACCGCATAGGTGCCAGCGGCGACGCGCGCCTTGACGGGGGCGCCGGGGGACGGCGGCAGTCTGCGCCAATACGGGAGCGGCGGTGAGGGCGAGGATGGTGGCTAGGGCTAGGCGCATGCGGGGTCTCCTGTTGAACGCGCGATGCTGGCCGAGCGAAGGGAGCGCGTCAAATGACGTTATGCCAACGCTGTGTTTCGAATTTGGGTCGGTGGGGGGTGGGGAAGGCACGCCCGCTGTTGTTCCCCCGCGGACGCGGGGGCCCAGCTGAACCACGGATACTGCCCGTGACCCTGGACCCCCGGTTTCGCGGGAAACGGGGACTGGGGGAGGGGCGCGCTTACTCCAAGTGCCACCACCCCGGCGAAGGCCGGGGTCCAGCTGGGGGACGGTGGTAACGCAAGACGGCGCTCCGTTACTCCGGCCTTCCCAACTGGGCCCCGGCCTGCGCCGGGGTGGGGTGGGGTGGGGTGGGGGGGCAAGCAGCGGCCCCTTATCGGTAGCCAAATACCCCCCGTTCGCCCTGAGCGCAGTCGAAGGGCCTGCCCCAAGCGGGGTGCTTCGACGTCGCTCAGCACGAACGAGCGTAGGGAAGGCGGCGAATACCGGCCTTAGTTCTTCGCCTTATCCACCAGCGCGTTCTTCCCGATCCACGGCATCATGCCGCGCAGCTCACTGCCGATCTTCTCGATCGGATGCGCCAGCGCCTGCTTGCGCGCCGCCTTCAGTTCGGGCTGGCCGGCGCGGTTGTCGAGGATGAAGTTCTTCACGAAACGGCCCGACTGGATGTCGGCCAGCACGCGCTTCATCTCGGCCTTGGTCTCCGACGTGATGATCCGCGGACCCGTGGTGATGTCGCCATATTCGGCGGTGTTCGAGATCGAATAGCGCATGTTGGCGATGCCGCCCTCATAGAGCAGGTCGACGATCAGCTTGGTCTCGTGCAGGCACTCGAAATAGGCCATTTCGGGGGCGTAGCCGGCTTCGGTCAGAGTCTCGAACCCGGCCTGGATCAGGTGGGTGATGCCGCCGCAGAGCACGGCCTGCTCGCCGAACAGATCGGTCTCGCATTCCTCGCGGAAATTGGTCTCGATGATGCCCGAGCGACCGCCGCCGACGCCCGATGCATAGGCGAGCGCGATGTCGTGCGCGTTGCCCGACTTGTCCTGGTCGATCGCGATCAGGCAGGGGACGCCGCCGCCGCGGACATATTCGCTGCGCACGGTGTGGCCAGGGCCCTTGGGTGCGATCATGATGACGTCGAGATCGGCGCGCGGCTCGATCAGGCCGAAATGGACGTTCAGGCCGTGCGCGAACGCGATCGTTGCACCCTGCTTCAGATTGTCGTGCAGGTCGGTCGCGTAGATCGCGGCCTGATGCTCGTCGGGGGCGAGGATCATGACGATGTCGGCCCAGGCGGCCGCCTCGGCGTTCGACTTGACCGCGAAACCCGCCTCGATCGCCTTCTTGGCGGTCGGCGAGCCCTCGCGCAGCGCGATCGCGACGTCCTTGACGCCCGAATCGCGCAGGTTCTGCGCGTGCGCATGGCCCTGCGAGCCGTAACCGACGATCGCGATCTTCTTGTCGGTGATCAGGTTCAGGTCGGCGTCGCGATCGTAATAGACACGCATTATATTGTTCCTTCTTTCGTCATTCCGGCGAACGCCGGAACCCAGGGTTCCAGGCGGCGCCGTTCGTGGTTCTGGGTCCTGACGTTCGTCAGGATGACAGGTAAATTCAGGCCGGCTCTTTGCCGCGGGCGATCGCGACGATACCGGTGCGGGCGACTTCGATCAGGCCGACTTCGCCCATGAGTTCGACGAACTTGTCGATCTTGTCGATCCCGCCGGTCACCTCGAACACGAAGCTCGACGTCGTCGCATCGACGACGCGGGCGCGATAGACGTCAGCCAGGCGCAGCGCCTCGATCCGGTGGTCGCCGGTGCCGCGCACCTTGACCAGCGCCAGCTCGCGTTCGACATGCGCGCCCTGCGCGGTCAGGTCGGTGACCTTGTGGACGGGGACGAGCCGGTCGAGCTGTGCGAGGATCTGCTCCATCGTCGCCGGCGACGCGCTGGTGACGATCGTGATGCGGCTGACCGCCTTGTCGGCGGTGATCTCCGACACGGTCAGGCTCTCGATATTATAGCCGCGCGCGGTGAACAGGCCGGCGATCCGGGCAAGGATGCCCGGCTCGTTGTCGACGATCACGGCGAGCGTGTGCCGCTCGGCCTTTTCCTGGGAAATATGCATCAAACCAGCGCCTTCGCTTCGTCGTCCATCGTGCCCGACACTTCGTTCGCCTGAAGGATCATGTCGGTATGCGCCGCACCGCTCGGGATCATCGGGAAGCAGTTCGTCAGCTGCGACACGCGGCAATCGACGATCACCGGGCCGTCATGGGCCAGCATCTCCGCAATCCCGCTGTCGAGCTGGTCGCGCGTCTCGATCAGGATGCCCTTCCAGCCATAAGCCTCGCCCAACCGGACGAAATCGGGCAGCGAATCCGAATAGCTCTCGGCATAGCGGCTCTCATAGGTGAGCTCCTGCCACTGGCGGACCATGCCCATATACTGGTTGTTGAGGATGAAGATCTTCACCGGCAACCGGTATTGGGTGGCGGTCGCCAGCTCCTGGATGTTCATCTGGATCGACGCTTCGCCGGCGATGTCGATCACCAGCGCGTTCGGATTGCCGAGCTGCGCGCCGATCGCGGCGGGCAGGCCGTAGCCCATCGTGCCGAGACCGCCGCTGGTCAGCCATTTGTTCGGCTTTTCGAAGCCGAAATGCTGTGCTGCCCACATCTGGTGCTGGCCAACCTCGGTCGTGATGATCGGGTTGCGTGCCTTGGTCGCGTCGAACAGCGCCCGGATCGCGCGCTGCGGCATGATCTCGTTCGGGTCGTTCTCGGGGAAGTCGAGGCACTTGACCGCACGCCAGCCGGCGATCCGCCGCTGCCAGTCGGTGGTGTCGGGCTTGGGATGCTGACGGCTCTTCCAGATCCGCACCATGTCCTCGAGCGCATGGCCGACATCCGCGATGATCCCGAGATCGACGCGCACCGTCTTGTTTACCGACGAGCGATCGATGTCGATATGCACCTTGCGCGAATTCGGGCTGAACGCGTCGAGCCGTCCGGTCACGCGGTCGTCGAACCGGCTGCCGAGCGCGACGACGAGGTCGGCCTGGTTCATCGCCATGTTGGCCTCGTACGTGCCATGCATCCCGAGCATGCCAAGCCACTGCTCACCGCTCGCAGGATAGGCGCCGAGGCCCATCAGCGTCGACGTCACCGGCGCGCCGGTGATGCGGACCAGCTCACACAGCAGCTGGCTCGCGGCCGGGCCGGAATTGATGATACCGCCGCCGGTATACAGGATCGGGCGTTCGGCCGCGGCGAGCATGTCCACCAGCTGCTCGATCTGCGACTGGTCTGCCTTCACCTGCGGGCGATAGGTCTTGTGCTGGATCGGGCCGGGCTTCGCATAGCGCGCGGTGGCGACCTGCACGTCCTTGGGGATGTCGACGACCACCGGCCCCGGACGACCCGAGGTGGCGATGTGGAACGCCTCGTGGATCACGCCGCCGAGCTTGGCGGGGTCCTTCACGAGATAATTATGCTTCGAACAATGGCGCGTGATGCCGACGGTATCGGCCTCCTGGAACGCGTCGGTGCCGATCAGCGCGGTCGGCACCTGACCGGTGATCACGACCATCGGGATCGAATCCATCAGCGCATCGGTGATCCCGGTGACCGCATTGGTTGCGCCGGGGCCGGAGGTGACGAGCACCACGCCGGGCTTGCCGGTCGAGCGGGCATAGCCCTCCGCCGCATGCGTCGCGGCCTGTTCATGGCGCACCAGGATGTGCTTGATCCGGCCGCTGCGAAACAGCGCGTCGTAGATCGGCAGCACGGCACCGCCCGGATAGCCGAACACGACCTCCACGCCGAGATCGCACAGCGCCTCGATCAGGATATCGGCTCCACTCTTCTCGGTCATCACGTCAAAATCCTTTCGAATGCGCCGCCTTTAGCGCCTCGTGGAGGGGGCGGCTACCGATATAAAAGATGCGTGTCAAACATCATTTTCGCAATATAGTTTCAAATTGCTGCAAGCGCGTTGAAAAATCGAGCGCAGCGGTGCGCGTCCAGGCGGCCGGCGGTTGGTGGCGAAGCCAGGTATATTGCCGCTTGGCATAGCGCCGCGTGGCGAGCGATCCGGCCGCGATCGCGTCGGTTTTCGACATCTCTCCGCGAACGAGCGCGGCGATCTCGGGAACGCCGATCGCGCGGCGGATCGGCGCGTCCTGCGGGATGTCGGTGCGGGCGAGGAGTGCGGTGACTTCCGCTTGGCTGGTCTCGGCCATCTCGGCGAAGCGCTGGTCGATGCGCGCGTTCAGCCAGTCGCGGTCGGGGATCAGGATCAGCGCGCGGACATCGAGACGGTCGCCGATCCCACCCACCCGTTCGGTCTGCCAGTCGGCGAGCGTGCGGCCTGTGCCGCGGACCACCTCCAGCGCGCGCGCGACGCGCGTGGTGTCGGCGGCGTTGAGCCGCGCGGCGGCGCGCGGGTCGAGCAAAGCGAGCGCGGCATGCGCCTCGGCGACGGGAAGCGCGCGGACCTGCTCGCGCAGATCGGGGTCGATCGCGGGGACGGGGGCAATGCCGTCGAGCAGCGTGCGGATATAGAGCCCGGTGCCGCCGACCAGGATCGGCAGTCTGCGCTCGGCGAGCGTGGTGTCGATTGCGCGCGTCGCTTCGGCGGCCCAGCGCGCGGCGGAATAGGTCGCGTCGGCGGCGTCGACATGGCCGAACAGGCGGTGCGAGACGCTCGCTTCCTCTTCGGCCGACGGACGCGCGGTGAGCATGCGCAGATCGGCATAGACCTGCGCGGAATCGGCATTGATGACGACGCCGTCGTGGGCGTCGGCAATGGATAGCGCGAGCGCGGACTTGCCGCTCGCGGTCGGCCCTGCGATGAGCGCGACCTTCGGGAGATTATTGATGTTCACGGCAACGCTTATAGCCTCGGGCACGCTGACCGCAGGCGATATTTCGACCGCGATGGACCGGCTCCGCGATGCGGGCTGCGCGCCGGGTGCGAGCGGCTGGATCGACGAAGGCGACGCCGCCGACCTGATCTTCGGCATGGCACCCGACGCGGCGCGGACCGCGCTCGAGGGGGCGTTCGGCAAGACCGATGTGGTCGTGCAGTCGAGCCTGACCCGGACCAAGACGCTGCTGATCGCGGACATGGATTCGACGATGATCACCGTCGAGTGCATCGACGAGCTCGCCGACTATGCGGGAATAAAGCCGCAGATCGCCGAGATCACCGAGCGCGCGATGCGCGGCGAACTGGACTTCGAGGCGGCACTCGATGCGCGCGTCGCGCTGCTTGAGGGGCTGGCTGAGAGCGACATCGAACGCTGCCTCGCCGAACGGGTAACGATCATGCCGGGTGCGCAGGCGCTGGTACGGACGATGCGCGCGCGCGGCGCGAAGGCGGTGCTCGTGTCGGGCGGCTTCACGCGCTTTGCCGAGCCGGTGGCGCGGACGATCGGGTTCGACGTCGCGATCGCGAACGTGCTGGAGATTGCGGACGGTACGCTGACGGGGCGGGTCGCTCGGCCGATCGTCGGGTCGCATACCAAGCTGGCGACGCTGCACGCCGCGCTAGCCGAGCACGGGATCACGGTCGAAGAGTCGCTCGCGGTCGGCGACGGCGCGAACGACCTCGCGATGATCAAGGCAGCGGGGCTGGGCGTCGCCTATCATGCCAAACCGATCGTCGCGGCAGCCGCGGCGGCACGGATCGACCATGGCGATCTGACCGCGCTGCTCTATGCCCAGGGCCTGCCGCGCGCCGCCTGGGTGACCGAATGAGCGCCGTCAAGCGCGTTTCCAGCCACCGAGTCCCTCTTTGGTAATCCAGGTTAAGCCACTGCGCCATATCCCGGCTTGCTAAGCTGTATCCAAAAATTAGGGGTCGATGCCAAAGACTTGCGATTGATTGGCTGAGACGAATGGATGCTGGCTGGGACTATGAGCGCTTCAAGGCGTTCACCTGTGCGGATGACGACGACATTGATACCTTCCGCCGGCTCGCCGGGCCAACGATCGGTTTGAAGCGTGGCGAGATCCTGCGGATGCAGGGGGAACCTGACCCACAGGTCTATATACTGTTGAGCGGCTGGGTTGCGTGCAGCATCATCGTCGGCGAGAGCGCGCGGCAGATCGTCAAGGTTCATCTGCCCGGCGATCTGGTCGGGATGCCGAGCCTTGCCGCCCCGACCGCGTGCGACACGATCGAAGCGGTCTCGGCGGCGAAGCTCGGCGTGATCGAGACCGCAGCGATCGGGCAGGTCTTCAGCAGCAACCCGCGGCTCGCGGCGTTGCTGTTCCTCGTCTCGCAGCAGGAGCGTGTCGTGTTGATGGAGCGGCTGGCGTCGATCGGGCGGACCAGCGCGGCGAGTCGGATCGCCGCGCTGATCCTCGAACTGCGCACCCGGCTGCGGCGCAACGACCCGACGATCGAGAATGTCGTGCCGGTGCCGCTGACGCAGGAGGATATCGGCGACATGACCGGGCTGACCCCGGTCTATGTCAACCGGACGCTGCGCCAGCTGCGGACCTCGGGGATCGCGACGTGGCGGCGCGGGGTCATCACGATCGACGACCGCGACGCGCTGGCGGTCCTCGCCGCGTTGCCGCAGAGTCCGGAACGCGACACGAGCTGGATCCCGAGCCGGCGCGGCTGAACGCCGGGCGTGTCGGGATGCGTCAGGGGGCGACGATGACGCAGGGCTGGCCTGACGCGGCGCGCGCCTGC
>NZ_JRVI01000088.1:0-5331 GCF_000783375.1 Sphingomonas sp. Ant20 | reverse complement strand
CCCGCCGCGCGGCGTCACGCGGACCGCGATCGCCAGACCGCCGTCCACCGCACGCCAGGCGGCCGCTTCGCTCACAGCCCGGGGGGCGAGCAGGCTCTGTGCGATGTTCGGCACGACGATGTTGGTCAGGATGTAGAGGATCAGCAGCACGACGAGCGGCGACAGGTCGAGCGTGCCGAAATCGGGCAGGATCCGCCGGATCGGCCGATAGAGCGGCTCGGTGATCCGCTGCAGCGCCTCCCATACCGACCGGACGACATTGCTCTGCGTGTTGATGATGTTGAACGCGATGAGCCACGACATCACCGCCTGGATCATGATGACCCACCAGACGAGGTTGAGCAGCAACTGGACGATCTGAAGAAGGGCGAGCAAGGCAAGGGTCTCCGCTGGTGTATGCCTTATATAAGGCAGCGGACCGACAACGAGAACCCCGCCGCCTCCAAACAACCCCCTTCCGTCATCCTGACGAAAGTCAGGACCCAGAGCCAAGCAGCACCACGGCCCGTGACCCTGGATCCCAGGTCAAGCCCGGGATGACGGCAGAAAAACCCCTACCGCGCCCCACCCCGCGCACTCACCAGCGTCCCGGCCCCCTGCCGCGTGAAAATCTCCAGCAGCATCGCATGCGGCACGCGCCCGTCGATGATCACCGCCGCGTCGACGCCCGATCCGACCGCCGCGACACACGTCTCGAGCTTGGGGATCATCCCCCCCGGTGATCGTCCCGTCGGCGCGCAGCTCGGCGATCTTCGCCGGATCAAGATCGGTCAGCAATTCGCCCTGCTTGTCGAGCACGCCGACCACGTCGGTCAGCAGGAAGAACCGCGCCGCGCCCATCGCGGCGGCGATCGCGCCCGCCATCGTGTCGGCGTTGATGTTGTAGGTATGCCCGTCCGCACCGATCCCGATCGGCGCGATCACCGGGATGATGTCCGCGGCGATCAGCGTGTCGAGGATCGTCCGGTCGACCGCGATCGGCTCGCCGACGAACCCCAGATCGACATGCCGTTCGATCCCCTGCAGCTTGTCCGGCTCGCGGCCGTGCCCGACCTTCTGCGCGAGGACGAGGCCGGCATCCTTCCCCGAAATCCCGACCGCGCGGCCGCCCGCCTGGCCGATCCAGCCGACGATTTCCTTGTTGATCGATCCCGCCAGCACCATTTCGGCGATCTGCGCGGTCTCCTTGTCGGTCACGCGCAGGCCGTCGACGAACCGCGATTCGACCCCCAGCCGCTTCAGCATCGAGCCGATCTGCGGCCCGCCGCCATGCACCACGACCGGATTGATCCCGACCGCCTTCAGCAGCACCATGTCCTCGGCGAAATCGCGCTGCAGCTCGGGGTCGCCCATCGCGTGCCCGCCATATTTCACGACGAAGGTCTTGCCGGCATAACGCTGCAGATAGGGCAGCGCCTCGGTCAGCGTCTCGGCCTTGGCGAGCAGGGCGGGATCGGGCGTATGATCGGTCATCCCGCCCCCTTAGCCAGTTGAGGGAGGGAGTGAAAGCCGCCGGGGCCCCGCCTGCCTCCCTGTTCTCCCGCGAAGGCGGGAGCCCAGTCTGGGTCCCCGCCTTCGCGGGGACACATCAGGTGGCCGGCCCGGTCAAACCCGGTCCAGCCGCCGCCCCAGCCGCACGAAGAAGGTAATCGCAAACGGCACCAGCACCACCGACAGCACCACCTTGGTCAGCATCTGCCCCGCCATCAGCTCGACGATCGGCCGCGCACCAAGGAACGAGATGGTGATGAACAGCACCGTGTCGATCACCTGCGACACGATGCTCGCGATCATGCCGCGCAGCCACACCAGCCGCCCCTCGCCCCCCGACCGGCCCCGCCAGCCGCGCGAAGATCAGCACGTTGAGCGTCTGCGAGATCCCGTAGGAGATCAGCCCCGCCATCATCATCCGTGCGCCCTGCCCGACGACGACCGGGAAGGCGTCGACCGCGGGCGGGTACATCCCCGGATCATGCGGCAGCGCGAGCACCAGCTGGATCAGCGCGGCGGACACCAGCAGGGGGATGAACCCCAGCCGCACCAGGAACGTCGCGGTCTTCTGCCCGTGCAGCTCCGAAATCGCGCTGCTGATCACCACCAGCAGCAGGAACGCGAAGATCCCCGCCTCGACCGCGAGCGGCCCGAGCGCGACCTGTTTCACCCCCAGCACGCCGGCGATGCACACCATGCCGCCATAGAGGACAGAGAAAATGAAGAGCGAACGCGGGAACGCGGGAAGGTCTGTGGTCATCGCGCCGGACGCTAGCGAAATGCCGCGCGCCGTCAAATGCCTAGCCCCCATGAAACCGCGCCGTGAAAGCGTGCAGGCGTCAAATGACTGGCGAGCACGGCGTACCCGTGTCATGTCGGCCGCTTGCGCAGCCGGGGGGCCGCGTGTGTCACCGTACCAAAACGCAGGGCGTCCATGGAAAGACTGATCATCGGCCTTGCAGGCATCGCCGTCATCCTCGGCATCGCGGTGCTGCTGTCGAGCGACCGCCGCGCGATCCGGCTGCGGATCGTCGGCGCCGCCTTCGCGCTCCAGGCGGGCATCGCGATCCTCGTGCTCTATTCGAGCTTCGGCAAGGTCGTGCTCGGCAGCATGTCGGGCGGCGTCGCCAACCTGCTCGGCTATTCGCAAAAGGGCACCGAATTCCTGTTCGGCAAGATGGCGACCCCCGAGATCGGCGGCCAGAGCTTCGCGATCGCCGCCCTCCCCGTCATCATCTTCTTCGCCAGCCTCGTCTCGATCCTCTATTATCTCGGCATCATGCAGTTCGTGGTGCGCTGGGTCGGCGGCGGCATCGAAAAGGTGATCGGCGTGTCGAAGGTCGAATCGCTCTGCGCGGCCGCGAACATCTTCGTCGGTCAGAGCGAATCGCCGCTCGTCATCCGCCCCTATCTCGCCGGCCTCACCCCCGCGCAGCTCTTCACGGTGATGACCAGCGGGATGGCGGGCGTCGCGGGCACGATCCTCGCGGCCTATGCCTCGATGGGCATCCGCATCGACTATCTCCTCGCCGCCAGCTTCATGGCCGCACCGGGCGGGATCCTGATGGCGAAGATCATTATGCCCGACCGCGTCACGCCGCCCGAGGGCGAACTCGCGCTCGGCGACCTGCCCGGCGAATCCTCCGCGGGCGAACCCATGCCGCAGGCGACGCATGACGAGGAAAAGCCCGCCAACCTGATCATGGCCGCGGCGCAGGGCGCACAGACCGGCGTCCGCCTCGCGGTCGCGGTCGGCGCGATGGTGCTCGCCTTCGTCGCGCTGGTCGCGCTCGCCAACGGCCTGCTCGGCGGGCTCGGCAACATGATCGGGCTGCCCGGGCTGAGCTTCCAGGGGCTGCTCGGCTATGTCTTCGCGCCGATCATGTTCCTCTTGAACGTGCCGTGGAGCGAGGCGGGGATCGCCGGCGGGCTGTTCGGGCAGAAGATCGTGCTGAACGAATTCGTCGCCTATATCTCGCTCGGCACGCAACCCGGGCTCAGCCCGCGGACGATCGCGGTGATCACCTTCTCGCTGTGCGGCTTCGCCAATTTCTCGTCGATCGCGATCCAGATGGCGGTGACCGGCAGCCTCGCCCCCAACCAGCGCCCGATGATCGCCAAACTCGGCCTCCGCGCCCTCGCCGCCGGCAGCCTGGCGAACCTCATGTCCGCCGCCCTCGCCGGCCTCCTGATCAGCTAAAAAACCCCGTCATCCTGACGAAAGTCAGGACCCAGAGCCAAGCGGCGACACGCCCGTGACCCTGGGTCCCGGGTCAAGCCCGGGATGACGAAGAGCCAAACCCCTCTCCCCCAGGGGGAGAGGGAGGGGCCCACGCAAAGCGTGGAGGGTGAGGGCACGTGAGGCTCGAACCCTCACCCCCTCACGGCAGCATCACCGTATCGATCACATGGATCAGCCCGTTCGACTGGCGCACATCGGCGATCGTGATCCGCCCCTTGTGCCCCTTGCCGTCCATGATGCCCCAGCCGCTGCCCGACTTCATGAACATCAGCGGCTCGCCCTGCACGGTGGTGTAGCTGGCAGTCCCGCCATCCGCCTTCGCCTTGGCGGCGATGTCGGCGGCCATGATCGTCCCCGGCACGACATGATAGGTCAGCACGCCCGCCAGCTGCGCCTTGTTCTCGGGCTTGAGCAGCGTGTCGACCGTCCCCGCGGGCAGCTTCGCAAACGCGGCATTGGTCGGCGCGAAGACCGTGAACGGCCCCGGTCCCGACAGCGTCTCGACCAGGTCGGCGGCCTTGACCGCGGCGACCAGCGTCGTGTGATCCTTCGAATTGACCGCATTCTCGACGATCGTCTTGGTCGGGTACATCGCGGCGCCGCCGACCATCGGGTTGGTCTGCGCGGCGACCAGCGCGGTGCCGCTGACGGCGACAGCGGCGGCAATGATCGTGGTACGAAACAGGGGGGTCATGACAGTCTCTCCTGATCGGCGCCGATGATCCGGCTGCCGCGGCGAAGATACGGCCACCCCGGCCGCAACGATGCACACGCTTTTTTACATTCCGGTGCGCAATGTTTCCCAGGCGGCAATCTCTTCCTCATGCCGCCGCGCGATCACCAGGTCGCGCGGTTCGCCGGACTCGAGATCGACCGTCACCGACCCGGTCCATTCGACCGTCGCATTGCCCGACAGCGTCACCATGCCGTCCGCCCCCGCCTCGGCGCGGACCAGCCCGCCGCGGTTGAACACCGTCGTCGGCGTGTCGTACGCGATCCGCCCCGTCAGACACGCGGCAAAGGTCGACGCCGCCATCGCGCTGCCGCAACTGTCGGTCAGCCCGACCCCGCGCTCATGCGTGCGGACGAACAGGTCGGTCCCGCGCACCTCGACAAAGCTCACATTGGCGCGGTTGGGCAGCCAGTCGGGCGCCGCCTCGCAGGCCTCGCCGACGCGGACCAGCTCGGCATCGTCGACCGCCTCGACGAACGCCACCAGATGCGGATTGGGCATCGCCACCGCGGTGAACGCGCGCGTCGAGGGAAGTCCGGCCAGCGGCGCCTCGACGATCTGGTCCGCATCCACATGCATCGGCCACGCCGCCACGTCGAGCGACGCCGGCCCCGCAGTCTCGCGCACCGTGAACACGCCCGGCGCGATCTCCGCGTCGCGCACGACCAGCGCATCGCTCGTCTTCAGCCGTGCGGTCGCGCGCGTCAGCCCGGTCGCGGCGAACCCCGCACGCGCGACACAGCGCAGCCCGTTGAGGCACGTCTCCGATTCGCTCCCGTCCGAATTGAACATCCGCATCCCGAATGCCCGCCCGTCCTCGTCACCCGCGGTCAGCAGCAGCAGCCCGCCGCCGACCGGCCCCGCG
>NZ_JRVI01000087.1:0-65626 GCF_000783375.1 Sphingomonas sp. Ant20 | reverse complement strand
GGCCCGCGGCCAGCAGCCGGCGATACCCGTCCGCCACGACCTGCGGCACCGCGCGCGCGGCCCCGAAGTCGAGCAGGACGATCCGTCCCGTCTCGGCCTGCCAGCGATAATTCGCGAAATTGGGATCAGTCTGCATCAGCCGCCAGTCGAGCAGTTCGTGCAGCGTGAGCCTGATCAGCCGCTCCATCGCCGCATCGCGTACATCCTGGGGTGCGGTCTCAAGGCTCTCGATCGGCGTACAGTCGATATACTCCATCGCCAGCACGCGCGGGGTCGACAATGTCGGCTCGAGTTGTGGAACCAGCAGCCCCGCATCGTCGCCCACCAGCGCGCGATAGCGTTCCAGCATCTCGCCCTCGCGGACATAATCCGCCTCGTCGTGCAATTGCTGTTTCGCATCACCGAGCAGCCGCGTGATGTCGAGTTCCTTGGGCAACAGCCCCGACACGCGCAGCAGCGTCGCGACATTGTCGACATCCGCGTCGATGCTGTCCTTCACGCCCGGATATTGCACCTTGATCGCCAGCACGCGTCCGTCGGGGAGCCGTGCCCGGTGAACCTGGCCGATCGATGCGGCCGCGACCGGATGCGCCTGAAAATGGGCGAAGCGGCGGCGCCAGTCTTTCCCCCATTCGGCCGTGAGCACCCGGTCGAGCTGCGCGGGCGGCATGTGATGCGCATCGTTGCGCAGCCTGGCGAGGATCGTCGCCAGTTCGGGCGGCAGCATGTCGCCCGCGTCCATCGACACTATCTGGCCGAGCTTCATCGCCGCACCGCGCAGATGCGATAGCTGGTCCGCGACGCGCACCGCATTGGCGGGAGTCAGCAGCAGGTCCGACATGCGCGGACGCTCGCCACTCGCGAGCCGCCGGGCCCCCTCGGCCACCACCCCGCCGGCCACGCCACCGGCAAGCCGTCCGAACACGCCCAGCCGCGACAGCCGGCCCCGCGGGATCGAGCGCCCGCCACGCGGTTGCGATCCCGCGTCGAAGCCGGACTCGTCATCAGCGTGTGGATTTCGTTCAGCGCCCAGCTCTGTACCGGGCATGACAGGATCTTCGCTCGTCGGTCTATCCTCGGTCTGGAGAGCCCCTTGCGCGAGACCGCTTCTTAGATGGTAAGCTGGGGTGGAGGATCAACCATCGGACCGCCATCCATGACGCCACCTGTTTTCAATAACATCACCCGCCGAACACTGCTCTGCGGCATGGCGACCGCGACGCTCGCCACCGGTCTGCGCGCCGCGCCGACATCGCCGCGCGACGCCCGCGTGCTCGTCGGCACCTATGCGCGCGAGGGCGGCAAGGGCTTGTACACGCTGTCGCATGACCGCGCGCGCAATCGCTGGCAGGTCGAGCCGCCGGTCGCCGGGATCGACGACGCGTCGTTCGCGGTGCGGGCACCCCGCACCGGGCTATGGTATGTCCTGCGCGAGCAGGCGAAAGGGTCGGTGACCGGCTTTGCGCCCGGCTGGAAAGCGCGCGGCACGATGCCGTCGGGTGGTGCCGATCCCTGCCATGCCGCGTTCGACGACGCGTCCGGCTGCCTCGCCATCGCCAATTATTCGAGCGGCAGCGTCGGCTTCTACCGCATCGATCCCGCGACCGGTGCGCCGGGCGAACCGACGATCTTCCGCCATGAGGGGACCGGTCCCGACAAGAGCCGTCAGGAGGGGCCGCATGCGCACTGGGTCGGGTTCAGCCCCGATCGGCGCTGGCTGCATTCGGTCGACCTCGGCGCCGACACGATCTTCGCCTATCGGTTCGATCCGGGAGCGCGCAGCCTTGCAGCACCGGTCCCGGCCTGGCGCGCGCCGCCGGGAACGGGACCGCGCCACCTCGTCTGGCATCCCCGCCTGCCACGCGCCTATGTCGTCGCCGAACTCGCCAATACCGTGACCATGCTCGATGCACAGCCGGACGGGCGTTTCACCACCCGCACGCAGCTGTCCACCCTGCCCGGCGACCATGTCGGGTCGTCCCAGGCCGCGCACATCGCGATCGATCGCGCCGGCCGGCACCTCTACGTCTCGAACCGCGGCTCTGACAGCATCGCGGTGTTCGCGCTCGATCGCGACGGAGTGCCGACCCTCGTCCAGCACATCGCCGCCGGCGGACATTGGCCGCGCATCTTCCTGCTGCTCGAGGATCAGCGGCAGATGCTCGTCGCGAATGAGCGGTCGGGCACGATCGCGGTCATGGCGCTTGGCAAGGACGGCCGTCTCGCGCCGACCGATCAGACCCTGCGCGTCCCCGGGGCGGTGTTCCTCGCGCCGACCGGCTGACGATTACCCGACCGGTGACGCCCCCGCCCCTGCCCTTGCACGGGCCGGGGGGATCGGGCATGATCGCGCCTCGATCATCGTCAAAGGAGCCGTGCTTGCGCCTCACCCTCGTTCTCGCCCTGCTGTCGGCTACCCCCGCCGTCGCGCAGCAGCAGCCGATCGCGGCCCCCGCCGACGCCCCGACGCGGCGCTTCACCGGCGCCGACCTCTTCGGCCTGTCGATCGCAGCGGACCCGCAGATCAGCCCTGACGGACGCACGATCGTCTATGTCCGCCGCACCGCCGACGTCATGACCGACCGTGTGCAGTCGTCGCTGTGGCTGATCGACGTTGCGACCGGTCGCCAGTCGCCGTTCGCCGCGCAAGGGTCCGACCCGCGCTGGTCCCCCGACGGCACGCGCGTCGCCTATGCCGCGCGCGACGGCGAGCAGTCGCAACTGTTCGTCCGCTGGATCGCGACCGGGACGAGCGCGCGGGTGACGGGCTTTCCCGGCGATCCTCAGGCGCTCGCCTGGTCGCCCGACGGCACCCGGCTCGCCTATGTCGCGACCGTCGCGGGCGAGGCGACGATGCTCGGCAAGGCACCGCCCAGCCCGAGGCGCAAAATGGGCCGAGCCGCTGACGATAATCGACCGCGTCAACTATCGCAACGATGGCCCCGGCTATGTGAAGCCCGGCCGCGATCATCTGTTCGTCGTCGCGGCGACGGCGGCGCACCGCAACAGCTGACCTTCGGCGCGTTCGATGACGGCGGACCTTTGTCATGGACGCCCGACGGCCGCGGGATCGTGTTCGCCGCGATCCGCGGGCCCGATGCCGAGCGGCAGGTGATGAACTCGGATCTCATTGCGGTCGACACGACGAGCGGCGCGATGCGGACGCTGACGACCCGCGACGGCCCCGATGCGCAGCCGCGGATCTCTCCCGACGGCACGCGGATCGCGTGGCTCGGCTTCGATGACAAGCGGCGCAGTTACGAGAATACCCAGCTTTACCTCGGCGACCGCAACGCCGGCAGTGCCCGCTCGCTGACCGCCGCGCTCGATCGCGGGATCGAGGATGCAGTGTGGGCCGCCGACGGGCGCAGCTCTATGCGAGCTATGACGATCACGGCCAGCGCCGGATCGCGCGCATCGGCCTCGACGGCCGGACGACGCCGCTGGTCGACAATGTCGCGGGCGGCGGGCTCGACCGGCCCTATACCGGGGGCGAGTTTTCCGTCGCGAGGGGCGGAACGATCGCATATACCGGCGGCGACGGAAGCGCCCCCGCCGATGTCTGGGTGTCGAGCGGTGGCAAGTCCCGGCGGCTGACGCAACTCAACGCGGTGATGACCGGCGCCAAGACGCTCGCACCGATCCGCAAGATCGCGGTGACCGCGCCCGATGGCCGCGCGATCGACGCGTGGCTCGCAACGCCCGCCAATCGCACGCTCGGCCAGCGCGTGCCGCTGATCCTGGAAATCCATGGTGGGCCGAACAGCGCCTATGGCCCTGGGTTTGCCACCGACATGCAACTCTATGCCGCGGCGGGCTATGCGGTGCTGTGGACCAACCCGCGCGGCTCGACCTCCTACGGTGCCGAATTCGCCAATCTGATCGACAAGAAATACCCGTCCGACGATTATGGCGACCTGATCGCCGCGGTTGATGCGGCGATCGCGGACGGGACCGCGGATGCCGACAATCTGTTCGTCACCGGCGGATCGGGCGGCGGCGTCCTGACCGCCTGGATCGTCGGCAAGACCGACCGGTTCAGGGCCGCGGCGACGCAAAAGCCGGTGATCAACTGGGCAAGCGAGGCGCTGACGATGGACAACACGCTGTTTACCTCGCGCTACTGGTTCACCAAGCTGCCATGGGAGGATCCGATGAGTTACTGGAACCGCTCGCCGCTCAGTCTCGTCGGCAACGTCAAGACACCGACCCTGGTCGTGGTGGGTAGTGACGACTACCGCACGCCCGTTTCGGAATCCGAGCAATATTACGCCGCGCTGCAGATCCGCGGCATACCGACCGCGCTCGTCAAGGTGCCGGGTGCGAGCCACGGCGGCTTCACCGCACGGCCGTCGCAATCCGCGGCAAAGGCCTCCGCGATCATCGCATGGTTCGATCGCTATCGCGCCAGGCCGAGCGGACCACGAACCGACTGACCGTCCGTTCGTCACCGCCGGGGCGATGCCTATGGTGCAGTCTCGTGACTGCCGCACGGATCATGCCGATCCGTGCGGCAGTGCTGGTCACGCCAAAGGGCGTAGCCGGCTCATCGTTCGCCCTCGCCACCCTCGTTTTCGCCACCCTCGCCGCGCTCGTTCTCACCACCCTCATATTCGCCTTCGCCGCGCTGGCCACGCTGCTGCTGCGCAGCCCGCGCGCGCCGCGGCGACGTCACCGCATGCCGAGCCTTGCCCGACCGGACGACCCGCCGTCCTTCACCTTCACCCTCGCCTTCACCAACCTGCTGAGCTGGCGACGGCATTGGCTTGGCGACCGCGTCGGCGATGGCGGCTTGGCCCGATTGCGCGATCACAAAGGCGCCGACGCCCATCCATAATTTTGTACGCATACTATCTCCTTGGTCCCGACGCGTTGGCCGGGAGGGCACTGAACTGTTAGGGGCGCATCACCCGGCTCCATGCCGGATTTGCGAGATTTCCCATGATGATCATGATTGCCAACGTCCTGGATGCGGACAATCTCCAGTGGCTGCGAGATAATATGCGCAAGACCCGCTATGTCGACGGACGACGGACCGCGGGGCGCGAGGCACGCACGGTCAAACGCAACGAACAGGTCGACCGCGGCGACCCGTTGCTTGCCGAGATGCAGGACCTCGTCGTCGACCGGCTGCTCGACAATGCCCTGTTCCGCATGGCGACGCGGCCGCATGTCGTCCGCCCGCCGCTCTTCAGCCGCTATGATGCGGGCATGGCCTATGGCAGCCATGTCGACGATGCGATCATGGGCGGGATGCGGACCGATGTGTCGGTGACGGTCTTCCTCAGCGAGCCTGACGATTATGAAGGCGGCGAACTGGTGATCGAGTCCGCCGCCGGCGAACAGGACGTCAAGCTGCCCGCGGGCTCGGCGGTCTGCTATCCGACGACCTCGCTGCACCGCGTGGCGCCGGTCGTGTCGGGCGAGCGGCTTGCCGCGGTGACCTGGGTCCGGAGCCTCGTTCGGGACGCGGATGCGCGGGAACTGCTGTTCGATCTTGAAACCGCCCGCCACGCGCTGTTCGAGCGGCTGGGCAAGACGCCCGAACTGGACCTGCTCGCCAAGACGCAATCCAACCTGCTCCGGCGCTGGGCCGAGGACTGAACGGCGCGGCGCAGATCGTCGTCAGCTTGGTCTGTTGATGAGGCCGAGGGTGGCCGCGTCGCTCGTCCCGGCAAACCAGCGATCGAGCGCCGCGCCGAACCGCGGATCGTTCCCCGCCTCGCGGAACAGCGTCAGCGACGATCGCAGCTTCATCGCATCGATCTCACCGAAAACGGCCCGGGCACTCGTCCCCGTCAGCGCGCCGAGCGCTTCCACGCACTGCCGCAGACGCGCCCCGAGCACCGGATGCGCGAGATAGGCCCGCGCCTCCTCCAGCGACACGATCGCATAATGCTGCGCCATCGCACTTCGACCGAGCCCGGCAATCTGCGGGAAGATGAACCACATCCAATGCCCACGCTTGGCGCCGCCGCTTATCTCGGCAAGCGCGGACTCGTAGACTGCCGCCTGCGCAGTGACGAACCGTTCAAGATCATAAGGATGGGTCATCACCGCCTGCTTTCACTCAATCCTCGGCTCCCCATATATGGCAGAACCGATAGACGCAGGA
This sequence comes from Sphingomonas sp. Ant20, assembly GCF_000783375.1. Classification (NCBI taxonomy): domain Bacteria; kingdom Pseudomonadati; phylum Pseudomonadota; class Alphaproteobacteria; order Sphingomonadales; family Sphingomonadaceae; genus Sphingomonas; species Sphingomonas sp. Ant20. The sequence goes on along the minus strand of NZ_JRVI01000087.1, from coordinate 59,511 downwards.
AGGATTGGCTGGGGGCGGCAGGGTTCGAACCTGCGCATGGCGGCATCAAAAGCCGCTGCCTTACCACTTGGCGACGCCCCAGCAGAGGCGGCCTTATAGCGGCGCGCCCCGACGAGAAAAGCCCTATCGCGTCTTAATCGAGTCGATGGACCCACCCATTGGCATCCGGCGCCAGACCGCGCTGGATCGCGACGAGCGAATCGCGGATCCGCAGCGTCATCGCGCCCGGCTCGCCGCCGCCGATCGTGAAGCGGCCCTCGGGCGACGCGACGGTCCCGATCGGGGTCACGACCGCAGCGGTGCCGCAGGCGAACGCCTCGACAAGCTTGCCGCTCGCCGCGTCGGCGCGCCACTGATCGATCGCATAGGGCTCCTCGCGAACGGTGATCCCCTGCGCCCGCGCGAGCGTCAGGATCGAATCGCGGGTGATGCCGGGCAGGATCGTGCCCGTGAGCGCGGGAGTCGACAGGCTGCCGTCCGCAAACACGAAGAAGACGTTCATGCCGCCGAGTTCCTCGACCCAGCGGCGCTCGACCGCATCGAGGAAGACGACCTGGTCACAGCCCTGGCTGATCGCTTCCTTCTGAGCGAGCAGGCTGGCGGCGTAGTTGCCGCCGCACTTCGCCGCGCCCGTGCCGCCCTGTGCCGCACGCGTATAATGCTGGCTGACCCAGATCGAGACCGCGGAGGCACCGCCCTTGAAATAGGCACCGACCGACGAGGCGAGCACCATGTAGAGATATTCGGCGCTCGGCTTGACTCCCAGAAACACCTCGCTCGCGAACATGAACGGTCGCAGATACAGCGCGCCGCCGTCGCTGTCGGGAATCCAGTCCTGATCCGTCCGGACCAGCCGCTCGACCGATTCGAGGAACAGCGATTCGGGAAGCTCGGGCATCGCCATCCGGCGGGCCGAATCCTGGAAACGCCGCGCATTGGCTTCGGGCCGGAAGAGCGCGGTGCCGCCATCGGCGAGTCGATAGGCCTTCATCCCCTCGAAGATTTCCTGCGCATAGTGCAGAACCGACGATGCGGGATCCATCATGATCGGCGCGCGCGTCGTGATCCTGGCATCGTGCCAGCCCTTCGCGTCGCTGAAGCGGATCATCGCCATATGGTCGGTGAAGACCCGGCCGAAGCCGGGATCGATCAGGCGCTGCGCACGCTCGTTCGCAGCGACCGGATCGCCACACGGTTCGAACGAAAATGTCATGCTCGCGTCTGGGGACGATGAGGCCTGCGACAACGGAGGATGCATTGAATTTTTCTCTCTTTCCACGGCTTGCCGTCGACTAGGACCGAAGACTAAACCGGTCAACATGGCTGCCTCAGCATCACCCGCTTCACCCCTGTTTCTTCGCGAGCCCGAACTGCGTCGCGGCATGGAACTCCTGTACTTCGGTCAGAGCCATCTGGTCCGGTCGATCGATGCGGGGCTCGCGGAACAGGGGCTGGGGCGCGCCCACCACCGCGCCCTGTATTTCATCGCCCGCAAGCCGGACATGACGGTCAGCGAGCTGCTGTCGCTGCTGGCGATCACCAAACAGTCGCTCGGCCGCGTGCTGAACGAACTTAGCGATCGTGGCTTTATCGAGGTTCGTCCCGGCGATCGTGACCGGCGTCAGCGGCTGCTGCGCTTGACGCCGGTCGGCAGCAAGATGGAGAGCGACCTGTTCGAAGCCGCGCGACAGAAGATGTCCGCAGCCTATAATCACGCCGGCCACGGCGCGGTTGCGGGCTATTGGGCGGTGCTCGAAGGCCTGATTCCGGAAGAGGAACGCGAGCAGGTCATAAAGCTGCGCGGCTGACTAAAGCGGCGCGAGGTCGCCGCGGGCGTTTGCCGCCATCTCCGCATTCCGCCGTGCCGACGCCGTCAGCGTGCGGGACATCAGGGAGACCAGTGCATCGCCGTCGTCGAGCACGTTCAGCCCTTCGCGTGTCGATCCACCCGGGCTCGCGACCCGGTCCGCCAACACCGCCGGCGAACGTCCGCGGCGCCGGCCATCCGCGCTGAGCCCTCTAGCGTCGCGATCGCGAGCCGAGCCGCCTGATCCGCCGGCAGGCCGAGCGCCTGCCCCGCCTTGGCCAGCGCGTCGGCAAAACGGAACACGAATCCCGGCCCGCATCCCGCCAGCGCGGTAACGGCATCGAACTGCGCCTCTGCGGCGATCCACTCGACGAGACCGAGCGGCGTCATCAACGCCTCCGCGGTCGCACGCGCCGCGCCGTCATCCGTCGCGCCGTGCAGCGCAACCACGCCGCGGCCGATTGCAACCGGCAGGTTGGGCATCGCTCGAACCACCGCCTGCGCCTGGGACAGACGGTCGAGTGCGGCGATCTCGACCCCTGCAAGGATCGAAATCAGCAGTTTTGGCGCATAGCGCGCGAACACAGGCGTCTTCAGCGCGCCAAGCTGCTGCGGCTTCAGCGCGAGCATGACGGTTTCAGCGGAAAAGTCGTCGGGGTCGGGCACCGCGGCGACGACGTGCACACCGGGTGGCATCACGCGCATACTGGGGCTGACGACGGTCACGCTGTCAGGGGAAAGGCCGTCGGCAAGCCAGCGGGCCAGCATCGCCCCGCCCATATTGCCACAGCCGATCATCAGGATCCGCCCGGTCATCGGCACGCCGCGCCCAAGAAAACGGGCGCGATCACGCCTCGCCCTGGGTTTCGATCAATGCCGAGGCAAGCGCGTCCGCCGGCGTTTTCCCGCCCCACAGAACGAACTGGAACACTGGATAAAAGCGCTCGCACTCCTCGATCGCCGACTCGACAAGGAGTTCGGCGGCCGACAGCGACATCGTCCCATCCTCGCCGCCATCGACCATCGCCGCGTGGCGGAACAGCAGGATCCCACTCGTCGACCAGAGTTCGAAATGGCCGATCCAGAGCTGCTCGTTGGCGAGCCCGATCGTCTCGTAGACCGCCTGACGCCGTTCGTCGGGCACCTTGATGTCCGGAAACGCCAGGAACTGCAGCACGCTGTCGTCCTCGCGCCACAAGGCGCGCAGCTCGTACGTCGTCCAGCTGCCCTTTACGGTCGCGACGATCTCGTCGTCGTGACGTTCATGTTCCCATCCATGCGCAGCATAATAGGCTTCGAGCATGTCGATGGGCGCAGCATCGTCTTGGTCATGGTCGGCGTGGTCGAGCATCATTACGTCCTGGCACTCCCTGTCACGCGACAAAGGGTGCCGGGGCAAAAATGCTCCGACAACCCCGTTCGATCCGAATGCCCAGAAATCTGTGGAAAAGTCAGACGCCGACCTGCATTTTTGCTTCGAGAGCGTCGAGCCGGGCCTTCAGCGCGTCATTTTCGTCACGCGCCGCAGCCGCCATCGACTTGACCGCGTCGAACTCTTCGCGGCTCACGAAATCGAGGCCGCCGAGCCATTCACGGGCACGCTCGCGAACTCCAGACTGCGCTTCGCGGCCGACACCGGCAAAGGTTCCTGCGGCGCCGTTGAGGACCTTCACGAAATCGTCGAACATCCGGTTTTCGGACTGCATCATCATCATCCTGCTAGTAACTTGCGCCGCGCGCCCCGTCACAACATCTGGGAGGTACGCGTCGTCGGCACAAGGGTTTCGGCATCGGGGTTGAGCCGGCCTATACCGTATGTGAGCATTCCCGCAAAGCTGATCCACACCATATAGGGCACCATCAGCCACGCCGCCCCGCGCCGGATGCGCGCGAACAGGAATGTCGCGGCGATCGAGAGCAGCAGCATCGCGACGATGACAAGCACCGACGCCCCGATTCGGTGCGCGCCGAAGAACAATGGCGTCCAGGCAAGATTCAACACGAACTGTGCGGCAAACAAGGCGATCGCGCGCCCTCGCCCCCGCGCGCCGCGCGCATTGAGGATCATTGCGAGAGCCAGGCCGAGCAGCACGTAGAGCGTCGACCAGGCGACCGGAAACACCCAGCCTGGCGGGGTGAGCGCGGGCTTCACCAGGCTGGTGTACCAGGCACTTTCGCTCCCCACCGGGACGGCGCGTCCGGCCAGAAAGCCCAGCAGGACGATCAACGGAACGGTCACGATCGCCCAGCGCAGGAACGACATCCTCAGCTGGCCCTTCGAAGCGATGCCTCCCACATACGTCCTTTCAAGACTGATCGGCTTAGTCCTGCCGCGGGAACGCCCTGCCGTAAACCGCAACATGCATGGACCGATCGGGAAGTGCGTCATTCTGCGACGGCCGATCCGGGTCCGGCGCGGACAGTCTTCGAAACCTCAGCCGCGTGGCGCGGCGACCGCATGCGCGGCGATCAGGAACTCGATATTGCCCTCGGGGCCGGTGATCGGGCTCTCGACGACGCCCTCGACCTGCCAGCCTGTGCCTCGAGCCAGGCCGCGACCTCGCCGCAGACGCGCGCATGGACGGCCGGATCGCGGATCACGCCGCCCTTTCCGACCTCTTCGCGCCCCGCCTCGAACTGCGGCTTGACGAGCGCGAGCAACCGCGCGCCGGGACGTGCGAACCCGATCGGGCGCTCGAGCACCTTGGCCAGCCCGATAAAGCTCGCATCGCAGACGATCAGGTCGACCGGCTCGGGGATATGCGCGTCGGTCAGGATGCGCGCGCTGGTCTGTTCATGGACGATCACGCGCGGGTCCTGGCGGAGTTTCCACGCAAGCTGGTTGGTCCCGCTGTCGACGGCATACACGCGAGCGACCCCGTTGCTGAGCAGCACGTCGGTAAACCCGCCGGTCGACGAGCCGACGTCGATCGCCACCGCGTCCGTGACCGTCCAGCCGAAATGTGAGAGCCCGTGCGCGAGCTTGATCCCGCCGCGCGACACCCAGGGGTGATCGCGGCCGCGCACGTCGAGGACGACGTCTTCTGCGAGCGTCTGCCCCGGTTTGTCGACCTTGCGCGTGCCGGCAAAGACCAGCCCCGCCATGATCAGCGCCTGCGCGCGCGTCCGCGACTCGACCAGTCCCCTGTCGACCAGCATCTGATCCGCGCGTTGCTTTGCCATACGCCCAGCCTATCGCCCCGGCGTCCGATCATCGCAAGCTGCCTTCCTTTCGCCGCAATGTCCATTGCCCACTGAACTGGTAGGATTATCTTGCGGACAGGATCGTGATCGGCCGACGTCCCCTAGAGCGTCGACCGATCACGATCCCACCCCCGGGCTCCGGGGGAATGGAGAAGGAGAAGCGTCGTGGGTTCTTTTGCACCATATGATAGCGTTCAACCGACCATCCTGACGGTCCCCGGGCTCGGTGGCTCCGGCCCGTCACACTGGCAGACCCTGTGGGAAGATGCCCGGCCGGACACCGTCCGTGTCGAACTGGGGATGTGGAACACGCCGCATCGCAACGCCTGGGTCACGCGGCTCGACGAGGCGATCCGGCGCGCGCAGGCGCCCGTCATCCTCGCCGCCCACAGCCTGGGGTGCCTTGCTGTCGCGTGGTGGGCCGAACTCAGTCCGCAACCCTATGGATGGCCCGTCGCGGGGGCATTGCTCGTCGCGCCCGCCGATGTCGACCGGGGCGGCGCCCAGGCCGAGCTCAAGGGCTTTTCACCGACCCCGCGCGGCCCCCTGCCCTTCCCCTCGATCGTCGTCGCGAGCAGCGACGATCCCTGGGTCACGCCCGACCGCGCGCACAGCATGGCCGCCGACTGGGGTAGTCATTTCGTCGATGCCGGCCCGCAGGGGCATCTCAATGCCGCGAGCGGTATCGGCTGGTGGCGCGAGGGACAGGATCTGCTCGAGCGGGTGATCGCCGCGAGTGGCGACGGTCACGGGCAAGCGCTGCCGCCGAGCCAGGCGCGATCGATCCTCGCCGTCAGCGCAACCGACGCGGCCCACTCCCACTATCTGGGCAGATAGGCAGGGCGCGCGTCCGGCAGTCGTTCCGGATCAGCCGCGCAGTGTGTCGTCTGCCGGCACCTGCGACTGCTGATCCTGCTCGTCCGCGGCACGCGCCGCGGGCAACCCGGCGCGCATCCGCCGCCACATGGCGATGTTCAGCGACACCATCACGATCACCGCGAGCGCAATGATCACGATGGCCTTGGTCGGCCCGCTCATGCGCGCGCTTCGGCAACCCCGCCCGAATTATGGCGCAGCGCCTTGAGCACGGTTTCCACCAGCGCCGCCGAATCGAGCCCGGCCTCGGCATATTGCGCGTCGGGCTTGTCCTGATCCTGGAAGAGATCCGGCAGACGCAGCGTGCGCAGCTTCAGCCCGCCGTCGATCAGCCCCTCGTCGCTGGCCAGCGTCAGCACATGCGCGCCGAAACCGCCGACCGCGCCCTCCTCGATCGTGACCGCGACCTCGTGCGTGGTGAGCAGCTTGCGGATCATCTCGACGTCGAGCGGCTTGGCGAATCGCAGATCGGCAACGGTGGTCGACAGCCCCTTGGCCTCGAGCACATCGGCGGCCTTCAACGCTTCCTCGAGCCGCGTGCCGAGCGACAGGATCGCCACGGCCTTGCCCTCGCGAACGATCCGGCCCTTGCCGATCTCGAGCAGTTCGGGCGTGGCAGGCAAGGCGACGCCCGTGCCGTTGCCGCGCGGGTAGCGCACCGCGATCGGGCCGGTGTCATACTGCGCCGCGGTGTGTGTCATATGGACCAGCTCGGCTTCGTCCGCCGCCGCCATCACGACGAAATTCGGCAGCGTCGCGAGATAGGTCACGTCGAACGATCCGGCATGCGTCGCGCCATCCGCTCCGACCAGCCCGGCGCGATCGATCGCAAAGCGCACCGGCAGGTTCTGGATCGCGACGTCATGGACGACCTGGTCATAGGCCCGCTGCAGGAACGTCGAATAGATCGCGCAGAACGGCCGCATCCCCTGCGCGGCAAGCCCCGCCGCGAAGGTCACGCCGTGCTGTTCGGCGATGCCGACATCGAAGAAGCGATCGGGATAGGCCTTGGCGAAGGCATCGAGGCCGGTGCCCGACGGCATCGCCGCGGTGATCGCACAGATCCGGTCGTCCTTGGCGGCCTCGGCGACGAGCTGCGCACCGAACACGTTCTGATATTGCGGCGGTCCCGGCGGCGCCTTGGTCTGCACGCCCGAGATCACGTCGAACTTCTGCACGCCGTGATATTTGTCGGCCGCGGCCTCGGCGGGCGCATAGCCCTTGCCCTTCTTGGTCACGACATGGACGAGGATCGGGCCCTCCTCCGCGTCGCGCACATTCTCGAGCACGGGGATCAGATGCTCGAGATTATGACCGTCGATCGGCCCGACATAATAAAAGCCGAGTTCCTCGAACAGCGTACCGCCCATCGTCATGCCGCGGGCGAACTCGTCGGTCTTCCGCGCGGCGTTGTGGAACGGCCGCGGCAGGCGCCGAGCGAGCTTCTTGGCAAGCTCGCGAATGCCCAGGAATTCGCGGCTCGACACGATCCGGCTGAGATAGGCCGACAGACCGCCAACCGGCGGCGCGATCGACATGTCATTGTCGTTCAGGATCACGACGAGGCGATTACCCGCCTGCTCGGCATTGTTCATCGCCTCATAGGCCATGCCCGCCGACATCGCGCCGTCGCCGATAACGGCAATGCCCTTGCCCGGCGTGCCCGCCGATCTTGTTGGCGACCGCGAAGCCGAGCGCGGCCGAGATCGATGTCGAGGAATGCGCAGCGCCGAACGGGTCGTATTCGCTCTCGCTCCGCTTGGTGAAGCCGCTGAGGCCGCCACCCTGGCGCAACGTCCGGATCCGGTCGCGGCGGCCCGTCAGGATCTTGTGCGGATAGCATTGATGCCCGACGTCCCAGACCAAACGGTCGCGCGGCGTATCGAACACATAATGAATCGCGGTCGTCAGTTCGACGACGCCGAGCCCCGATCCGAGGTGGCCACCGGTCGTCCCGACGGCCGAGATCGTCTCGGTCCGCAGTTCATCGGCAAGCTGGCGAAGCTGGTCGGGTTTCAGCTTGCGCAGGTCATCGGGGGTCGAAACCGTGTCGAGCAACGGGGTTACAGGAGTATCTGCCATCCCGCCGGCTTATCGCAGCACAGGTTTGGTGTCGATTGTTACCGAACGAAACCCCGCCATCCGCGGATATTTCTACGCAGCGACGCCAGATTGGTTACCCCGTCATGGCGCTGGCAGCCTTCCCCGATCAGCGCTGCGCCTCGCATGCGGCACACCGGCCGCGGACTTCGATGACCGGGCGGACAGGCACGAAACCGGCCGAAATAGCCGCATTCCGCACACCGCGAGTGATCACGTCATTGTCGATATGCGTCGTCTGCCCGCACGAATCACATACCAGGAAGATGCAGTCGTGAAGGCAATCGGGATGGGCATTGGCGACGTACGCGTTCGCACTCTCGACCCGTCGCGCCAGGTTCGCACCCACGAAGAGGTCGAGAATTCGGTAAACGCTGTTGGCAGCGACGCGCCGCCCCTCCGCCTTCGACACGGCTTCCGCGATGTCATAGGCCGAGGCCGGCTTGTCGAAGCCAGCCAGCGCGGAAAACACGCTGGCGCGCATCGTCGTCCACTGCTCTCCCGATTTTTCCAGCGTCGCCTGCGCGGCAACGTTGAGGTCGGCGCCTTGCGGCTCATGATGTGAATGCGAGTGCGTTGCCATTATGCCGTGAATCTAGGGTGCCGCAGGACCGGCGACAAGCAGCGACCGCGCCGGGGCGATCGTGCGGCCCGGCTCAGCTTTCGGCGCGACGGTTCAGATCGTGCCCGAACGCGAGCAACGCGACGCCGATGATCGTCCAGAGCGTCTCACCGCTTCCCGAATCATGCGGCAGCGTCATCGCCCCCGCCATGATCCCGAGCCCGAACGCACCCATCGCCGCCGGCATCGCATAGCCATGATGAAGGATCCCGCGCCCCAGTGCGACCGCACCGAATAGGATCGCGATCGTCAGTCCGACTTCGTGGAAGATGGGATCGAGCAGCACGCCGCCCGCGGTCGACATCAGCGCAACCAGCACCGACGTTGCCAGACAGTGCACCATGCACAGACCCGACAGCCCGATCGCATAGCGATCCAGGCCTGCGATCCAGGACGGATGCGCATGGGTATGGTGGTGGGCGGTCGTCGACATCGTTCCGATTAGATAGTCCATCTCAGGAAAGGATACAACATCACATTCGGCCGAACGCCCGTCGTCCGCTCGCTTTTTTTTCAGGAAAAGGACGCTCGATCGACGTCGTGATCAATCCTGCGCTCGCGCTCGTTCCCAACGCATCGCGCGTGTGTCTCGGGCCAGCAGAAACCCGGCGGCCGATAACCCCTGATACTCGACGCCCCAGTCAGACAGGCGTAGAGCCGTGCGATGCTCCAGCCAGTGCCGCCTTCCTGTCCACAGCGCGCCCGCGAGCGGTCGCGACCTGGCTTCTTCTCGTTGCGGCGATGATCGTCGGCATCGTTATCGTGGGGGGCATAACGCGGCTTACCAATTCGGGGCTCTCGATCACCGAATGGAAGCCGATCACCGGCATCATTCCGCCACTCACGCTTGCGCAGTGGCAGGCGGAATTCGCGAACTACAGACAGATCCCCGAATATAGCCAGCTCAACAGCGGCATGACGCTCGACGGGTTCAAGGCGATCTTCTTCTGGGAATATCTCCACCGCGCGCTGGCACGGACGATCGGCGCGGCGTTCGCGATCCCGCTCTTGTGGTTCGCGCTGCGCCGGGCAATCCCGGTCGGCTATGGCTGGCGACTCGGCGCGCTGCTGGCGCTCGGCGCGCTTCAGGGCGCTGTCGGCTGGTGGATGGTGAAGTCCGGGCTGTCCGTCCGCACCGACGTCAGCCACATTCGTCTCGCAGTCCATCTGATGACCGCGCTCGTCACGCTCGCCGGCATCGTCTGGACGGCGCTGGACCTCCTCGCACTCCACCGCTCGAAGCTTGCGGCCCCGGCCCGCCTCGTGCCGATCGCGGTCACCGCGTTCGCGTTGCTGTTCGTCCAGCTTGTCTATGGCGCGTTCACCGCAGGGCTCAACGCAGGCTACGCCTTTTCGAGTTGGCCGCTGATGGGCGACAGCCTGTTCCCGGGCGGCGTCCCGATGCTGTCACCCGGCTGGATCAACGCCGTCGACAACCCGATTGTCGTCCAGTTCATTCACCGGTGGCTCGCCTTCGCCACCGCCGCCGGGCTCGTCTGGCTCGCGGTCCGCGCGACGCAGCATGGTTCGCGCGCCGGCTTCTGGGTGGTCGGGCTCGTCACGCTTCAGGTCTTTCTGGGGATCGCAACGCTCATGACCGGTGTCGCCATCCCTGTCGCCGTCGCACACCAAGCCAACGCGGCGCTGTTGCTGATCGCCATGGTATTTGCCGCGCATCGCCTCGGCAATCCGCCCAAGGTATTATAATACCCGCCATGAAACCGGCGGAAAGCTTGACTTAAACACCTCTTTTCGCCATTGCCGCCTCGTTAGCGCCGTCCGTCGTGGCGGCGCATATCGTTTCAGCAAAGGTCTCAGCCCCATGAAGGCGCTCATGAAGACCACCAAGTCGGCCAAGCCGCACGAGGTGGAGAAGAAATGGCATATCGTCGATGCCGAGGATCTGGTGGTCGGTCGCGCAGCGTCGATCATCGCCAACGTCCTGCGCGGCAAGCACAAGACGTCGTTCACCCCGCATGTCGATTGCGGTGACAACGTCGTCGTGATCAACGCCGACAAGATCCGCTTCACCGGCAACAAGGCCGCGAAGAAGGTCTATTACAAGCACACCGGTTATGCCGGCGGCATCAAGGGCATCACTGCCGCCAAGGTTCTCGACGGCCGCTTCCCGGAGCGCGTTCTCGAAAAGGCCGTTGAGCGCATGATCCCGCGCGGCCCGCTTGGCCGTGAGCAGATGCGCAACCTGCGTATCTTCAAGGGTACCGAGCATCCGCATGAGGCACAGAACCCCGAGGTTCTCGACATCGCCAGCATGAATCGCAAGAACAAGGTGGGTGCGTAAATGACCGACAACCGCCAGTCGCTCGCCGATCTCGCGAGCCTGACCAACCAGCCCGCACCGGCTGCTCCGGCCGCACAGTCGCTGCCGACCAGCAAGGCGACATCGCAGCGCCCGTCTCGAACGAGCCGGTCCGCGAGCCGATGCCGCTCCGCGAGCAGATCCTCGACAAGCAGGGCCGCGCCTATGCGACCGGCCGTCGCAAGGACGCCGTTGCCCGCGTCTGGGTCAAGCCCGGCACCGGCAAGATCACGATCAACGGTCGTGACCAGGAAGTGTATTTCGCACGTCCGACGCTGCGTCTCGTCATCAACCAGGTGTTCGGTATCACCGAGCGCGAAGGTCAGTATGACGTAGTCTGCACCGTCAAGGGCGGCGGCCTTTCGGGCCAGGCCGGCGCGGTCAAGCATGGCATCAGCCAGGCGCTGACCCGCTTCGAGCCGGTGCTGCGTGCATCGGTCAAGGCTGCAGGCTTCCTGACGCGCGACAGCCGCGTCGTCGAGCGCAAGAAGTACGGCAAGGCGAAAGCCCGTCGTAGCTTCCAGTTCTCGAAGCGCTAAACGCTTTACCGAACTACGGAAAAGGGCGGTCCGGGTTTTCCCGGGCCGCCTTTTTCATGCCTGCGCTACATCCGTACGACGCGGGTGCCGATTCGTGCGGCCTCGTCGGGGTCGTGGGTCACCATCAGGATCGGCAGGCGCATCGTATCGCGCAGATGCTCGATCACGCGGACGATCTCCTCGCGGCGCGGTCGGTCGAGCGACGCCAACGGCTCGTCGAGCAACAGGAAGCGCGGGTTGCTGAGCAATGCCCGTCCGATCGCCACGCGCTGCGCTTCGCCCCCCGAGAGCGACCGCGGCCAGCGGTCGAGCAGATGCCCGATCCCCAGGAAGCCGATCCGCTCCTCGAACCCCGACGTGTCTCGGCCGGCGCCGTAAAGCAGGTTCGCCCGCACCTTCAGATGCGGAAAAAGCCGCGCTTCCTGAAACACATAGCCCGCACGGCGGTGTTCCGGTGGCAGGTTAATGCCCTCCCCGAACAGCGTGACGCCATCGACGACGATCCGGCCATTGTCGGGCGTGAGCAGCCCGGCGACCATCTTCAGGATGCTGGTCTTGCCGACGCCGGACGGTCCGAACAGCACGGTCGCGCCGTCCCCCGCCGCCATCGTCAGTGCGACCTCGGCATCGCCCAGACGCTTGCGGACGTTGATCTCAAAGGACATGAAGCCCCCTGCCCGCGCGCCGCGTCAGGAGCTCGGACGCGACCAGTGCGATCAGCGACAACGCGACGGAAATCGCCGAGAGCCGCCATACCAGCATCTCCGCGCCCGGCTGCTGAAGCGCCGAGTAGATCGCCAGCGGCAGCGTCTGCGTCTCGCCCGGCACATTGGAGACGAAGGTGATCGTCGCCCCGAACTCGCCGATCGATCGCGCAAAGCCCAGCACCGCGCCCGCGAGCACGCCCGGTACGCTCAGCGGCAGCGTGACCGTCCAGAATACCCGCCACGGCCCCGCGCCCAGCGTCCGCGCCGCACTCTCAAGCCGTGCATCGACCGCCTCGATCGACAGCCGCATCGCACGCACCATCAAGGGCAGCGCCATGACCCCCGCTGCGATCGCCGCACCGGTCCAGCGGAACAACACGCTGACCCCGAACCACGACTGCAGCCACCCACCGACCGGCCCGTTCGGCGCAAAGGCGAGCAGCAGCAGCCACCCCGTCACGACCGGCGGCACGACGAGCGGCAGGTGGATCACCGCATCGACGAGGATCCGCCCGGGAAACCGTACGCGCGCCAGCAGCCAGGCAAAGCCGAACGCGATCGGCAATGTGATCAGCATGGCGACGGCGCCGACCTTCAGCGACAGACCGACGATCCCCCATTCCGCCGGTGTCAGGACGAACCCATCCGTCACTCAGCGCGCCGAAAAGCCGTAACGCACGAAGATCGCCTTGCCCTGACGCGACGTCAGGAACCGGCGGAACGCCTCGGCCTCCGGATTGCGCGACGTCGACAACCGGGCGATCGGATAGGTGATGGCGGGATGCGTCGATGCGGGAAATACGCCTGCGATCCTGACACGCGTCGATGCCTTGGCGTCGGTCGCATAAACGATCCCCAGGGGTGCCGCGCCGCGTTCGACGAGCGCCAACGTCGCGCGGACGTTTCGGCGCGCACGACGCGCGGCGCGACCTGTTTCCATACGCCGAGCGCCTCCAGCGCCTCCTGGCCGTACCGCCCCGCAGGGACGGGCGTATCCGCCATCGCGAGTGGCCCTGCGGTCAGGACCCGCACGAGCGCTGCAGGCGGGCGTGACGGGATCCGCACCGTCGTCCCCGACGCCGCCGCGACGACCAGCCGGTTTCCCAGGAACGTCACGCGCGACGCAGGGACGATCAGGCGGCGCTTTGCCAGCTCGTTCATCCAGTCCTCATCCGCGGACACGAACAGGTCCGCTGTCGCGCCGGCCTCGACCTGCCGTGCCAGCGCCGACGAGGCCGCAAACGAGATCGTCGGTCGCACATGCCCCTTCGCCGCCCACGCATCGGCGGCCGCGGTCATCGATTCCTGCAGGCTCGCCGCCGCCAGCACGAGCGGTGCCGCGCGCTGCGCGGCGTCGGCGCCCGTCGCGACGCCGCCGACGGCCAGCATGGCGAGCAATACCGGATACTTCATCATGTCCCCTCGAGCCCGCCAATCACCACGGCGCTATAGTATGCCGCCCGCTGAACGCCACAACGGACATGGGGTTCATTCCGCCCCGGAGGGCGCCGTCACGCGCCCCGTCCGGGCCAGCTTGCCCCAGCCGACCATCGGCCCCCGCAAAGCCTGGGCGAGCGCCTTGAGCACGACATAGTACATGACCTGGCGATAGCCGATCCGCTGCGGAATCAGCAGCCAGAGCAGCCTCCACCGCTCGCGCCGCTCGAGTGCGAACGCGATCGTCGCCGCGAGCAGGTCGATCGCGGTGAAGACCAGCCAATAGGTCAGCATGGTCTGCAGATCATGGCTGCTCTGTGCCCAGCCATGCGCCGACACCGCGACGTAGGTCGTCGCGACACTGACGAGCAGCGCGAGGTCGATGATCGGCGAGATCGCCGCCAGCAGGATCTGGAACACGATCGCCTGGGGCAGCCCGACCCAGCCAAGCCCGCGCGGCTGGCTGCGGCCGATCGCCGACCGGTGCTTCCACAGGCACTGGAGCGTCCCGAACGCCCAGCGGAACCGCTGCTTGGCAAGCGCGCGCAGCGTCTCGGGGGCTTCGGTCCACGCGATCGCGAACTGGTCATACTGGACCGTCCACCCTGCGCGCTGGATCGCGATCGTCAGATCCTGATCCTCGGCCAGCGTATCATCGGGATAGCCGCCGACCGCGCGAATTGCCGCCAGTCGCCACGCGCCGACCGCGCCCGGCACGACCGTCATCGCGTTCAGCCGCGCGAGCGCGCGCCGTTCGAGGTTCTGGGCGGTGATATATTCGAGCGCTTGCCAGCGGGTGATCAGATTGACCCGGTTGCCGACCTTCGCATTGCCCGCAACCGCCCCCAGCGCCGGGTCGTCGAACCACCGCGCCAGCCGCGCGATCGTCAGCGGCTCGAACTGCGTATCGGCGTCGAGCGCGATCACGATATCGCCCCGCGCCGCGGCCAGCCCGCGGTTCAGCGCACGCGCCTTGCCGCCGTTCGCCAGAGTCATGAGCCGCACCCGCGCGTCGCCGGCAAAGGCGGTGGCGACGGCCTGGCTCGTGCCATCGCTCGACCCGTCATCGATCACAATCACCTCGACCACGACGTCGGTCGAGGCCAGCACGCCCTCGACCGCGCGGACGATCACGCGTTCCTCATTGAACGCCGGGATCATCACCGTGACGAATCGAGCCGGATCGATCGCCGGGAACACCGTCCGCAATTCGCGGCGTGCCTGGATCAGTGCCAGCGCCGACAGCGCGAGCGCGCGAAGGATGCCGATCGTGATCGCGATCCCGAAGATCCAGCGCAGGCCGATTACCAGTCCACCCAGCGTGCTGAACAGCGCAAGATCCGCGACCGCCGCGACCCGGTCGCTCGACGATATCACCGGCATCGCCGCATCGCGCGTCAGCCCGGCCAGCGCGGAGACGGGCACGAAATGATAGCCCATCGCCTGCAGCCGGTCGATGATCACCGGCAGCGCCGCGACGGTCTGCGCGCGGTTGCCCCCCGCATCGTGCAGCAGGATAATGTTGGCGCTGCGTTCGGGCGATCCTTCCACGACCTGTGCGATCGTGCGGTCGATGATCGCCGCGGTACCCGGACGCTTCCAGTCGTCGGGATCGACGTGCAGGCCTACCGACACATAGCCACGCTGCTGCGCCTCGAGCGCCGGCTTGATCTCGTCCGCGGTGCTCGGCTCGGCATCGCCGAAATAGGGCGCGCGGAACAGGCGGAGCGATCGCCCGGTGAACGCCTGGAACAGCCGCTGCGTCGTGTTGAGCTCGAACCCGACCTGCCGCCCCGATACGGTGGCCAGATTGGGGTGCGTATAGGTGTGGCTGCCGACCTCATGCCCTTCGGCCACCATGCGTTCGAGCAGGCTCCGCTGCGTCAGCGCATTCTCGCCCACCACGAAGAACGTCGCCGGCACGTGCTTGCGCTTGAGGATGTCGAGGATCTGCGGCGTCCATTCGGCGTCGGGCCCATCGTCGAAAGTGAGCGCAAGCGCCCGCGGGCTGTAGCCCGTACGCTGGACGACGTAGGGCGAGGGCATGCGCGTGAAGCGGACGTCCGCGATCGTCCCATCGGCTGCCGCGACCGTATCGCGCAGCCCGGACACCGGCGTCGACCCGATCTTCAGGATCTCGCCATTGCCCTCGATATCGACATTCGTCCCGGCCGGGGTCGTGTTGATCGCACGCAGGTCGGCAATCGGCGATGGTCGCGCCCGAAGATCGACCAGAGCGCCGGATCCTCCGACCCAAGCCGCCACAGCGCAAAGCTTTGAACCCCCGCCTTTTGAAGAAAGGCCAGCTCGTTATACGCGCTCGCCGCATCGAGCAGCCATACCTGATGCCGGGTCCCGCCATCGGCATAGGCGAAGCTGCTGGTGCCGCTGCCCTTGTCGAACGTCGGAACGGTGCCCGAATCGGATGCGGCCTGCCACGCCTCCTCGACGCCCAGCGCATCGCCGCCACGGTCATGCCAGTCATAGGCATAGGAGCCGAACGCGACGACCAGCTTTGAGGGGGCGACGCCGCGCGCGGCATCCGCGACCGACCGCGCGAACCAGCGCTGCGATGCGATCGGCCCGGCCGGGCCGCTCGTCTCGTGCTCGTCATAGGCCATCAGGAAGATCTTGTCGGTCACGCGCGCATAGGCGCGCATGTTCCAGTCGGCGTTCCCGACCGGCGCGGCGATCGCGACGACCCAGCCGCGCGGTGAGAACCGCGCTTTCGCCTCGGCAAGGAATAGGCGGTAGTTCGCCTGCGCCCCCGCGGGCAGGCTCTCGAAATCGAAAAAGGCGCCGCCTGCATGGTTCGCTGCGAGGAACGGGACCAGCCGATCGAGGAAGGCGCGCCGGGCGGTCACATCCGCAAACAGCGCGGCGCTGCCCGCGCCGTCCCAGTCGCCGTCCTTGGCGTTCTGAACCATGGGCAGGATCACCGGGCGGTGGATCGCGCGATTGAGCACCGCGCGGCCCGCGACATCGCGGAACACGGTGATCCGGTGGTCGGCCCCGGTCACCGACACCCAGCCGGGAATGACCCAGTCGAGTTGTTCGACATGCCGGGCAAGGCTCGCCACGCTCGATCCGTCCCAGGGCACGTAAAAGGCGATGGCCAGCCGCGGGTTGGTCGCGCGCGGTGCCTGTCCGACGCCCCCCTTCGCACCCGCCTTGCCGCGCCCGCGGTGGGGCCACCGAACAGCGCCTTGCCGTAATAATCGATGCTGCGCTGCGCCCGTCCGATCACGCCGCTATGCGGTGCGGGCAAGCGGTGAAGCCCGGGATGCTCGGGCTCGAACGGCAGCAACGGTGCCGCCGGGACCGCGCCGATCGACACGGCGAACACCGCCACCGACAATAAAACGAGCGCTACGAAGGCGATGACACCCAATGCGAAACGGCGACGACGCCGCCCGCTAGCGTCGTAGAAAACAGGATGCAGTGCCATGACCAACGCTATCCGACCCCAGGATCGCGCGCCATGCACCACCATTCATGCCCGCGAACGATCGGGACGATGACAAATCCGTCACGTCAGCCCGAAAGAGAACACCCGATCAGGAGTCGTCGCCCATCCGCAGCGCGGCGATGAATGCCTCCTGCGGGATGCTGACCGACCCATATTCGCGCATCTTCAGCTTGCCCTTCTTCTGCTTTTCCAGAAGCTTCTTCTTGCGGCTCGCATCGCCGCCATAGCATTTGGCGGTCACGTCCTTGCGCATCGCGCTGATCGTCTCGCGTGCGATCACCTTGCCGCCGATCGCTGCCTGGATCGGGATCTTGAACAGGTGACGCGGGATCAGGTCCTTCAGCCGCTCGACCATGCCGCGACCCCGTACCTCGGCGGTGCCGCGGTGGACGATCATGCTCAGAGCGTCGACCGGCTCCTCGTTGACCAGGATGCCCATCTTGACGAGGTCGCCCTCGCGATAGCCGATCTGGTGATAGTCGAAGCTCGCATAGCCCTTCGACATCGACTTCAGCCGGTCGTAGAAATCGAACACGACCTCGTTCAGCGGAAGTTCGTAGGTCGCCTGCGCGCGGCCGCCGACATAGGTCAGGTTCTTCTGAATGCCGCGGCGGTCCTGGCAGAGCTTGAGCACGCTGCCGAGATATTCGTCGGGGACGTAGATCGTGGCCTCGATCCACGGCTCGCTGATCGTTGCGATCTTGTTCGGCTCGGGCATGTCGGCGGGGTTGTGCAGCTCGATATGCGTCGTGCCCGCGGGATCGGGGTGGGTCAGCTCGATCTCGTACACCACCGACGGCGCGGTGGTGATGAGGTCGAGGTCATATTCGCGCGTCAGCCGCTCCTGGATGATCTCCAGATGAAGCAGGCCCAAGAACCCGCAGCGGAAGCCGAAGCCCAAGGCCGCCGACGTCTCCATCTCGAACGAGAAGCTCGCGTCGTTGAGGCGCAGCTTGCTGATGCTCTCGCGCAGCTTCTCGAACTCGGCGGCGTCGACCGGGAACATGCCGCAAAACACCACCGGCTGGACTTCCTTGAAGCCCGCCAGCGCCTCAAGCGCAGGCCGCTTCGCATCGGTGATCGTGTCGCCGACGCGGGTCTGCGCGACCTCTTTGATCTGCGCGGTGATGAAGCCCATCTCGCCCGTGCCGAGCTCGATCAGCTGCTCGATCTTGGGGCGGAAACAGCCAACCCGGTCGACCAGATGCATCGTGCCGGTCTGCATGAACTTGATCTGCTGGCCCTTCTTCAGGACGCCGTCGATCACGCGGACGAGGATGACGACGCCGAGATACGGATCGTACCAGCTGTCGACCAGCATGGCCTTCAGCGGTGCCTCCGGATCGCCCTTGGGCGGCGGGATCTTCGTGACGATCGCCTCGAGGATGTCCTCGATACCGATGCCCGACTTGGCCGATGCGAGCACCGCGCCGGACGCGTCGATGCCGATCACGTCCTCGATTTCCTTGCGGACCTTCTCGGGTTCGGCGGCGGGCAGATCGATCTTGTTGATGACCGGCACGATCTCGTGATCATGTTCGATCGACTGATAGACGTTGGCGAGCGTCTGCGCCTCGACGCCCTGCGCCGCGTCGACCACGAGCAGCGCGCCCTCGCACGCGGCGAGGCTGCGGCTCACTTCATAGGCGAAGTCGACATGCCCCGGCGTGTCCATCAGGTTGAGGACGTAATCCTCGCCGTCCTTCGCGCGGTAAGCCAGGCGCACGGTCTGCGCCTTGATCGTGATCCCGCGTTCCTTCTCGATGTCCATGTTGTCGAGCACCTGCTCGGACATTTCGCGCGCGGTCAGACCGCCGGTTTGCTGGATCAGTCGATCGGCGAGCGTCGACTTGCCATGGTCGATATGCGCGATGATGGAGAAGTTGCGGATGCGGGACAATTCGGTCGTCATGCGCGCGCCGTTAGCACCTCGCCGGGCTTATGCCAAAGCTTCCGCATCATCTGTGGCAACGGGATCACAATCAGCGTCGCTTTCCCTGGTGCCGGATGTTCGCCGGACGCCCGCGCCGCTTGATCTCGCGGCCCGGCTTGCGCGCGCGTGCTGGTCCCGCGGCCCCTTTCCCCTCGGGCATTTCGAAGCGCAGCGCGCCCGATACCGGGTTCGCCTCGGCGAGGTTGAGGTCGAGCATCTGCCCCTGCGCATAGACGTCGCCGCTATCCTCGCCGACCAGCGTCCGCGCCGCCTCGTCGAAACGGAAATACTCGCCGCCAAGGTCGCGCACCGGCATCAGCCCGTCGCCGCCGATTCCCTCGACGGTCGCGAAGAATCCGAAATTGGTGACGCCGGTAATCCGCACTTCCATGATCTGACCGACGCGCTCGGACAGGAACGAGGCGACATAGCGGTCGATCGTGTCGCGCTCGGCCTCCATCGCGCGGCGTTCGAGTCGGCTGATCGTCTCGCCGATCGCCTCCATCCCGGCTGCATCCTCGGCAGGCAGACCGCCTGCCCCCAGGCCATAGGCCGCGACCAGCGATCGATGCACGATCAGATCGGCATAACGGCGGATCGGCGAGGTGAAGTGCGCGTAGCTGCCGAGCCCCAGCCCGAAATGCCCGTGATTGGCGGGGCTGTAATAGGCCTGGGTCTGCGTGCGCAGCACCTGCTCCATCACCTGCGGCCGGAAGTCGGCGTCGCCGATCCGCTCGAGCACATGGTTGAACGTCGCTGGCCGGATGACCTGCCCCAGCGCGAAGGGCACCCCGAACGTCTCGAGATAATCCTTCAGCGCCATCAGCTTCTCGCGGCTCGGCGGCTCGTGGTCGCGGTACATCACCGGCGCCTTCTTGCCCTCCAACGCCTTGGCCGCGGCGACGTTGGCCGCGATCATGTAGTCCTCGATCAGCCGGTGCGCATCGAGCCGTTCGCGCGGTGCGACCGACATGATCCGCCCCTTTTCGTCGAGCACCACCCGCCGCTCGGGGAGGTCGAGGTCGAGCGGCGCGCGCGCATCGCGGGCCTTTGCCAGCGACGCCCAGCATCCCCAGAGCGGCTTCAGCACCGTCTCGGTCATGTCGAGCGCCAGCGTCCCGTCGATCGCGGCCTGCGCCTTCTCATAGGCGAGATTCGCCGCGATCCGCACCACCGCGCGGGTGAAGCGCCACGACTTGAGCGACCCATCCTTGCCGATCACCAGGTGACAGGCGAGCGCAGCGCGATCCTCGCCTTCCTTCAGCGAACAGACGTCCGCCGACAGGATCTCGGGCAGCATCGGCACGACGCGGTCGGGGAAATAGACCGAATTTCCGCGCCGCCGCGCCTCGCGGTCGATCTCGGATTTGGGTCGGACATAGAAGCTGACATCGGCGATCGCGACGATCGCCTTCCAGCCACCGGCATTGGCCGGATCCTCGTCCGCCTGCGCCCAGACCGCGTCGTCGTGATCGCGTGCATCCTCCGGGTCGATCGCCACGATCGGCAGGTGGCGCAGATCCTCGCGGTCGTCGCCGAGCGGAAGTTGTGCGACGCGCTTGGCCTCGTCGATCGCCTCGACCGCGAAGACGTCGGGGATGCCATGCTTGTGGATCGCGATCAGCGAGAAACTGCGCGCGGCGAACGGGTCGCCCAGCTTGTTGACGACCCGCGCGGCGATCCGCGGCGGCTTGCCCGCCAGTTCGGCCAGCACCAGATCGCCCGGCGCGGCGCCGCCGGCATCGGCAACCGCGAACTCACGCCGCTCGCGCTTGTCGACGCCGGTCAGCCACAGCCGCCCCGCCTCCTCGCGCAGTACGCCGAGCACCTGCTCGGACGCGGGCGCAAGCACCTTCATCGGATGCGCGGTCCAGCCATTGCCGGCTTCCTCGGTCCGCGCGAGGATCCGCTCGCCGACCCCCAGCGCACCGCGCTTGCGTTCGCGCACGCGCAGCCGCGGCGGTGACACGCCCTCGGCCTCCCAGCGCTCGGGGACCGCCCAAACATTGCCGGCATCGTCGACGTTGGCGATCCGCAGCACGGTGACCTTGGGCACGCCGCCCATCTTGTGAAACGCGCGGCCGGGGGCGCTGTCGATCAACCCCTCGTCCGCCATGTC
The DNA here is from genome assembly GCF_000783375.1 of Sphingomonas sp. Ant20. Classification (NCBI taxonomy): domain Bacteria; kingdom Pseudomonadati; phylum Pseudomonadota; class Alphaproteobacteria; order Sphingomonadales; family Sphingomonadaceae; genus Sphingomonas; species Sphingomonas sp. Ant20. The sequence continues at coordinate 38,378 of NZ_JRVI01000087.1, read as the reverse complement.
CTTCAGCAACGCCTTCAGTCCGATCTTGTCCTGCGCACTCAGGCCGAAGCCCTTGGCGATCTCGCGTTTGCCCGCGGGGACGTCCGACGACGCGATGAAGTCCAGGATCTGCTGGCGGGTCGGAAGACCGGCTTTCGGTTTGTACATCCCCACCAGATAGGGTGCGTTGGGCGATGCGTCACCCGTTACCGGCAAGCCTTTGCAACACAGCGAAAATCAATCCTTGCGCCTGAACCTCATGAGCATATCATCACTGGATAAACATAAGGAGAGAGACAGTGACGACGCCGCTACGGCTCGAAGCCGATCCCGAGGACAAGAACCTCGTCATCCTGCAAAGCCTGATCTGCCTGTTGCGCGAGAAGAACATCCTGTCGCGCGCCGACATCGAGGAGCTTTGCGCCACGGTCCAGCGCCGCGCCGCCGAACCGGCCAGCGACCCGATGCCTTGCCAGAACGGCGCAGTGCGCGAAGCGGCGATAGAGGTCGCGCACATCGGCGACTATATCGGCCGTCGCTATGGCGGAAAGCACCGTCGCGCGTTCTGACCGCGCCGACCTGTCGCGTCCTAGCCGCCGAGCTCCGCGCGTCGGAAGCACTTGGTTTCGTGATCATTGACGATCCCGACCGCCTGCATCCAGGCATAGACGATCGTCGGACCGACGAACTTGAACCCGCGACTTTTGAGATCGGCTGCGATTTGGGCCGATAGCGGTGATTGCGTGACCAGCTTGGCACCGTCGCCGATCAGTACCTTGCCATCGGTAAACGACCAGCAATAGGTCGCGAAATTCAGATCCGCGTCGCGCATCGCGAGGACCGCGCGCGCGCCGCCGATCGTCGACTCGATCTTGGCACGCGACCGGATGATGCCGGCGTTCCCCATCAGCCGGGCGATGTCTGCCTCGTCGAAGCGCGCGACCTGTTCCGGGTCGAACCCGGCAAAGGCGGCGCGAAACGCCTCGCGCTTGCGCAACACGGTGATCCAGGCAAGTCCCGCCTGGAAACCGTCGAGCATCAGCTTTTCCCACAGCGCGCGTCCGTCGCGTTCGGGAACGCCCCAGTCGGTGTCGTGATAGGCGCACATCAGCGGATCGTGCCCCGCCCAGCCACAGCGCGAAGGGGGCGTCGTCACCGGGCATTCTCCAGGATTTCGTCGAGCGACGCATTGCGCACGCCAAGCCGGTCGAGCCGGGTCAGCATCGCCGACCACCAGTCATGGAACGCGCGCAGATCGGCGGCGTCGCGGACATAGGGCGTATTGCCGGGGACGAGCGACGGTGAATGGAACGCAAAGTTGAGCAGTTCGACCCCCTCGCCCACCGCGATCGTCACCGCCTCCAGCGCGGCGCCGATCGGCATGTCCTCTGGCGTCAAAGCAATCCGCGACAACAGGCCCAGTCGCGACGCGACACCGCGCGCATAGGGCACTCGCCCCAGCGCGCGGTACAGTCCCGCACCGTGGCCACGCAGCGCGCCGACGTACAGCGTCGACAACGGCACGCTGAGAAGCGCGCCCCGGCGGCAGGGACGCGAGTCGCTCGACGAAAAGTCGGGTCCTCCTTCGGCCGAATAGTCATAGCCGGGCCGGACCGAGCTATCGAGGCGATAGCCGAGCGCCGTGAGCGTCGCGACCGTGTCCGGGCCAACCCCGTAGCGACCGGCGCGATACGCGCGCGGGCGTCGACCGAACGCCGTGGCGATCGCATCGGTGAGAAAGCGGAGCTTCGCGGCTTCGAGGCCTTCGGGAAGATTGCCCGCAAAGCTCATCGCCGGGGTCAGCGGCTCACCAAAGGGCGGGTTGACCCAGGGGTGCAGCTGCGCGCCGATCTCAGACCGGCCATCGGCACCGACGTCGCGCAGGATCTCGACGGCGGCGGGGTCGTCGACGATCGGATAATCGACCAGACAGGTCAGCGCGACGCCCTGCTCGCGGAACCGCGCATGCGCCTCGGGGAATGCCGCCATTGCACTTGTCGAATGTCCCGAGCGCTCGAATGGCGCATTCCAGTCGAACTGCTCCTCGACATCGACGAACAGCGTGTAGCGCGGTCCGAAACCCGGACGCCAGACGATGGGCTCCGGCGGTGAAGCCAGCCTGTACCGCGCGTCGTTCACCGAAACCGGTCGAGAACGCGCTCCATCCGTTCGGCCGCAACGGCGGGTAGCGTGAGGATGATGTGTTCGGACTCGAACGCCATGTGCCCACCCAGTTCGACCGCAAAATTCTGCGCCAGCCGCAGCGCAAATCCGGTGCCCAGCAACGGGGCACCATCGCGCTCGTGACCGCGGTCGTTGTCGATGCTCAGCAGGATGTTCGTGTCGTGCACCGCCATCGCACGAGGCCGATCGAAGCGCAGCGCCACCGTATCGCCGCAGCACAGGACCGCGACCATCAGCATCTCGTCCGCGCTGCAGGCCGATACGAGGGTCGCCAGCAGGCGCCCCACCAGCCGTTCGACCGCAAGGTCGTCACCGGCGATGTCGCAATGGGCCGCCGACGGATCGATGACGACCTGGGCGCCGCGCAACGCCGCTAGCGGTGCGAGGTCACGCACCACGCCGTCGAGCAACGGCAGGACGGGCACGATCGTCGGGCGCAGCTCGAGCGCATCGCCTTCGATCCGTGCCGCGGTATCCAGATCCTCGATCGCGGCCAGCAGTTCGGACGCCTGGCTCCGGATCATCGCCGCGCGTTCGCGATAGGTTGCAGGGACCGGGCCGAGCAATTCGGTCTCGATCAGTTCGGCGAAGCCCGCAATCGCATTGGTCGGCGTGCGCAGTTCGTGCACCAGTTGCCGCAACGAATCGGAAACCGGCGACTTGGGCGCGGCCAACGGCTCACCGAGCGACGCAACCTCATCGCGCCGCGGCCGGCGGGCGGTGCCGCGAAACCCGGTAAACCGCCCCGATGCGGGATCGAAGGCCGGGACACCCGAAATACGCCATGCACCGGCAGCGCTCGACAAACCGCCGATCTGGAGCCGCGCCGCGTCGAAGGCGGAGCGCCGCCGGTAGGCGCCTGCCGCGACTCCGTCGATCTGAACCTCACCCTGAACGGCGGCATAGGCCAGCGAGGCGCCAACCAGCGCCGTGCGCGACACGCCGTCGACCCAGCGGATCACGCCCGTCGGATCGGTTTCGTAGCGGAAGCTGTCGGCAACCTCCGCGGCAAAGTCCGTCGCGTCAGGCACGATCCGGTCGCGATTGAACGCGTCGATTCGTTTGACGAGGTCCGAAATCTCGAACCGCTCGGGCTTCGCGACGGGCTCGGGCGCGGCGTCGGTCGCCGGTACCGCCGCGTGACGCAGCGCTTCGGCCACGACCGGCAGACCGCGCGCGATCGCGCCGAGCGTGACAAAGGGCGACGCGGTGTGCGGCATGGTCGGACAGGACGGCGATTCCGCTGGAGCCTCGACGACCGGTGCGGGCACGGCGTCATCGGCCGGAGGCTCCGCCGGCCCGCCGGGGTTGATTGCGGGAGCAACGTCGGACGGCGCCGGATGATGCGCGAGGACGAAATCAGTCGATCCGAAACTCTCAAGACCGCGACAGACGGGGTCGGGCAGATCTTTCCGATGCCGCAGAACGGATCGGCCCGCCGGCGTCAGCTGAGGCAGCAGAGCAAGCCAGTCATCCGCAGGCAGCATCGCGGTCCGCAACACGGGGGCGGCGATCGCCAAGGTGTCTTCGGCAAAGAACCTTACCAGTGCGACATCGGGCTTCGCAAACGCCAGCGCGCGCGCGCTTGCCGCGCGAACCGTGTCGGGGACCAGCTTGCGCAGCGCCTGCAACCGGGCCAGCGACTCAGCATCGGCCGGGCTACGCCCGCGTCCGATCAGGTCGACCATCTGACGCCACGCCGATTGAGCACCGAAATCCGTGGCCATGTCGGCAGATAGCACGGTCTTCAGGCTGTCGTCGAAGCGCACGGAGTTCCCCGAATGGACGCTGCACCGCCTGCGTCATCAAGGTGTCATACCCTGAGGCGGCCTTGGAAGGAACAACAGAATTGGCGTGCATGGTTATGCCGTGGCGATGTGGGACAATTGCGTTTCGCCGCAACAATCTTATCGCTATGGAGGGTCGATCGCCGTGTTTGACGCGTTTCATGGGAGTTACACGTAATGAGTTTTGACCGGATCGATCGTCAGATCCTGTCGCTTCTGCAGGCCGACGGTCGGATGACCAATGTCGACCTAGCAGACCAGGTCGGGCTGACCGCGCCGCCATGCCTGCGCCGCGTCCGAGCGCTGGAAGAAGCGGGCGCGATCCGCGGCTATCATGCCGATCTCGACGCCGGCCGCCTTGGCTTCCCGATCACCGTCTTCGCGATGGTCAGTTTGCGCAGCCAGGCCGAGCACGACCTCGCCGCGTTCGAAACGCACATCGCCGACATCCCCGAGATCCGCGAGTGCCACATGCTCAACGGCGAGATCGACTTCATCCTGAAGATCGTCGCCGCCGACCTGAAGAGTTTCCAGGAAATCCTGACCACGCACCTTACCCCCGCCCCCAATGTCGCCAGCGTGAAGACCTCGCTGACGATCCGCACCGCCAAGGCGCTGTCGGGCATTCCCGTCACGCTCGACTAGACTCAAGCTCAACGCTGCATCCGCGGCGACCCCTCCGACGCGGGGCACAAAAAAAGGGGACGGCATCGCTGCCGCCCCCTTTTCCATTTCTGCCACCCGCTCAGGCGGCGGGAGCGTTCATCCAGGCCGTCCAGAGCTGCGCCGTCTCCAGACGCGGCGTGGTCTTCACCGCTGCGAACGAGGTTGCCGCACCAGCCTTGTCGCCCGACTTCGCCTGCGCGATGCCGAGATGCAGGTTGACGTCGTCGGCATTCACGCCGCCCTTGCTGAGCGCGAGGCGATAGAGTTCGATCGCCTTGGCGTAATTGTCCTGACCCAGATAGGCGTCAGCGGTGCCGGCAGCCAGCTTGCCATCGGCGTTGCTCGCCGCCTTCTTCTCGAGCCCGGACAGGGGGCCGTCGTTGCGGATCGCGGTGCCGGTATCCGCCAACAGGGTCTTCGCCATGGTGTTGGTCGCGGGGATCTTGCCCGCAGCCATGCCTTCCTTGAGCACGGCCTGCGCCTCGCTCGGCAGACCGCGACGGTTCACGCTGTCGGCATATTCAAGATAGTCGTTCTGATCAGCCAGCGACTTGGTCTGGCGCATCAGCCGGAACAGGTCGATCTTCTGCGTCTCGTCGAGCGTGACAACGCCGTTCTGCTGGAGACCGAACGTCACGATCACGTCGCGCCACGTCTTGGGCGACGGATAGGCGACCGCATATTTCTGCAACCAGGCGAACGTCTCGGGCTTCAGCTTGGCGGCATTGGCCTTGCTGATCGCATAGCGATAGAAATCCTCGGGTGCCTTCTGGCCGGCCGCGGTCGATGCCGTCACCGACGCGTCGAGATCGGCGAGGCCGCTCTTCACGTCGCCGCTTTCCATCTTCGCCTTGACGATCTGGAGGTCGAGGTTGGGATCGGTGAAGCCGAGCGCCTTGGCCTTCTGGAAATACTGGATCGCGACCGGATACTGCTTGCCGTTGAACGCGAGCGCGCCGCGACGATAGGTATAGCGCCCGCGCATGTCGGCAGGCGTGCTCGGATTGGCGATCAGCACGTCGAGCGGCCCGGCCAGGACCGTCTCGTTGATCGGAGCATTGGGGTTGGCGGCCTGTGCGGCGGCCAGCTTCTGCTGCTCAAGATCATAGCGCAGCGCGGCGCCGATATATTTGTCGTCGTCGGTCTTCGCGGCTGCGTCGATCTGCGCGAGCGCGGGCTCTGCGGTGGCAAAATCCTTCGCGGCGATCGCGGGCTGTGCGACCTGCGCCGCCTTCAGGACCTCGGGGCTCAGCTTGAGACCGCCCTTGGCCTCTTCCTTCTTGTCTTTGGCCATGGCCGGAACGCTAAGTGCCATGCCGCTCACCCCGGTGGCGAGCACCGCGGCCAGTGCGAGTTTCGAAATGGTCTTCATGCGGGAACTCTCCTCGTGCGTATCTGCGACTTGGCGCGACGCTATATGGGTGTGGCCGATTGCGTTCAAGCAAGCAGCGGGAATCAGGGTGAAGACACGCCTTATGTGTCCCGCGCACTGAACGCCGATTGAACGCGCCGGGTTGCACGGCTAGGTGACCCGCATGATCGCCGTCCTCTCGCCCGCCAAGACGCTCGACTATGAGACCGCCCTGCCCTCCGTCACCCCCACCCAGCCGCGGTTCGCCGACGAGGCGACGACGCTCGCGCATGCGGCGGCGCATCTGACGCAGAAGCGGCTGAGCGAGCTGATGCACATCTCGCCGGCGCTCGCGAAGCTCAATGCCGACCGGTTCGGCGATTTCGACACGCTGCCCGAACGCCCCGCGCTGTTCGCGTTCGCGGGCGACGTCTATACCGGGCTCGACGCGAAGACGCTCGACGAGGCGGCGGTGGACTATGCGCAGGATCATCTGCGTATGCTCTCCGGGCTCTACGGCCTGCTCCGACCGCTCGACGCGATGCGCCCCTATCGGCTCGAAATGGGGACTCGCTGGGCGCCCCGTCAGAAGAAGCTGACCGACTGGTGGCGCGATCGGATCGCAAAGCTTCTGGCCGAGGACGTCGAGGCCGAAGGCTCGGGGACGATCCTCAATCTCGCCAGCCAGGAATATTGGGCGGCGGCCGATGGCAAGCTGCCCGCCGGGATCCGCGTCGTCGCGTTCGATTTCCGCGAGGGGGAGGCCCAGAAATTCGTCAGCTTCCACGCCAAGAAGGCGCGAGGGATGGCGGCGCGCTGGATGCTCGAGCACCGCATCGACGAAATCGAGGGGATGAAGGGCTTCGACACCGACGGCTATGCCTATGACGCGGCTGGCAGTACCGACGCGCAGTGGCGGTTCGTTCGCCGATGAGCAGCGCTGTCGTCATCGGCGCCTCGGGCGGGATCGGCAAAGCGCTGGAAGAGGCGCTGCGCGACGAGGGCACATTCGATGCCGTCCACGGCTTCTCGCGGTCGGCCGATGGTGATCGCCATCTGGACCTGGAGGATGAAGCGAGCATTGTCGCGGCTGCAACGAAGGTCGGATCGCCGACGCTCGTGATCGTAGCGACGGGCCTGCTCCATGCGGGCGACAAGGGGCCTGAAAAGGCGATACGCGATCTCGATCCGGCATGGATGGCGCACAACTTCGCGATCAACGCGATCGGTCCCGCTTTGGTCGCCAAGCATTTCCTGCCGACGATGCCCAAGGCGGGGCGGATCGTGTTCGCGGTCCTGTCGGCGCGGGTCGGCAGCATCGGCGACAACAAGCTCGGCGGCTGGTACGGCTATCGCGCGTCGAAGGCGGCACTCAACCAGCTCGTCCGGACGATCGCGATCGAGGACAAGCGGCGCAATTCGAGCGGCATCGTCGTCGGGCTGCATCCAGGCACGGTCGACACCGGCCTGTCGCAGCCGTTCCAGGGCAATGTGACGCCCGGCACGCTGTTCAAGCCGGACCGGGCGGCGGTCCAGCTGCTCGACGTGATCGACGGCCTCCGTGCGCCCGACAGCGGGAAGCTGTTCGCCTGGGACGGGGTCGAGATTACCCCCTGACCCGGGCCTTCGCCCGCCTTGAAGTCCGTCACCCCGGCGAACGATGGTAAAACGCATCGTGCCGACAACCGGCAATCACCCGCAAATACCGATGAAACCTCTCCTCTCCCCGCGCGTACGCGTGCGCGGGGGTAGTAAGGTGGTCCCCCCTCGGCTAAGGTGTGTCATCGTACCGAAACAAGCCGAAAGCCTTCAGATTTGACCGACGAGACCATGCTCGCCGAACCCACCGGCGGCGAGCCAGCCGGCATTGCCACCATCTCGATCGTCGACGAGATGAAGTCGAGCTATCTCGACTATGCGATGAGCGTGATCGTCGCGCGCGCGCTCCCCGACGTCCGTGACGGCCTGAAACCCGTTCATCGCCGCATCCTCTATGGCGCGCACGAAAGCGGCTTCGTCGCGGGCAAGCCCTATCGCAAGTCGGCGCGTATCGTCGGTGACGTGATGGGTAAATATCACCCGCACGGCGACAGCTCGATCTACGACGCGTTGGCCCGCATGACCCAGGACTGGTCGATGCGCGTGCCGCTGATCGACGGTCAGGGCAACTTCGGCTCGATGGATCCCGATCCACCCGCGGCGATGCGCTACACCGAGGCACGCCTCGGCAAGGTCGCCAACGCGCTGCTTGGCGATCTCGACAAGGACACGGTCGACTTCACGCCCAACTATGACGGCTCGGAGCGCGAGCGTCGGTGCTGCCGGCGCGCTTCCCCAATCTGCTCGTCAACGGCGCCGGCGGCATCGCGGTCGGCATGGCGACCAACATCCCGCCGCATAACCTCGGCGAAGTGATCGCCGCGTGCCTCGCCTATATGGACAATGGCGCGATCACGACCGAGGAACTGTTCGAGATCGTCCCCGGTCCCGATTTCCCGACCGGCGCGATCATCCTCGGCCGCGCAGGCGCCAAGTCCGCCTACGAGACCGGCCGCGGCTCGATCATCGTCCGCTCGCGCCACGTCGTCGAAGAGGGCAAGGGTGATCGCCGTTCGATCGTCCTGACCGAGATCCCGTTCCAGACCGGCAAGAACGGCCTGGTCGAGAAGATCGCGGAAGCCGCCAAGGACAAGCGCATCGAAGGCGTCAGCGACATTCGCGACGAATCGAGCCGCATGGGCGTGCGCATCGTCATCGACCTGAAGCGCGACGCGACCCCCGACGTGGTACTCAACCAGCTCTGGCGGCACACGCCTGCGCAGTCGAGCTTCCCCGCCAACATGCTCGCGATCCGCGGCGGCCGCCCCGAGCTGCTGAACCTGCGCGACATCATCGGCGCGTTCATCACGTTCCGCGAACAGGTCATCACGCGCCGCTCGAAGTTCGAGCTCGCCAAGGCCCGCGAGCGCGCGCATCTGTTGCTCGGCCTCGTCATCGCGGTCACCAATCTCGACGAAGTCGTCCGCATCATCCGCGGATCGTCGAGCCCCGCCGAAGCACGCGGCAAGCTGCTCGCGCGCGAATGGCCGGTCGCTGAGATCGCGCCGTACATCGCGTTGGTCGAGGCGGTCGAGGACAAGCAGCAGGAGGGCATCTACAAGCTGTCCGAGCCGCAGGTCCGCGCGATCCTCGATCTTCGCCTGCACCGCCTCACCGCGCTCGGCCGCGACGAGATCGGCGACGAGCTGAAGACGCTCGCGGCATCGATCGCCGAACTGCTCCACATCCTCGCCGACCGCGCCAAGCTGTACGAGGTGATGCGCGGCGAGCTGATCGCGATCCGCGACGAATTCGCGACCCCGCGCCGGTCCGAGATCGCCGCTGCCGCCAACGGCATCGACGACGAGGATCTGATCGAGCGCGAGGACATGGTCGTCACCGTGACCATGCAGGGCTATATCAAGCGCACCAGCCTCGACACGTTCCGCGCTCAGGCACGCGGCGGCAAGGGCCGCGCGGGCATGTCGACCAAGGACGAGGATGTCGTCACCGAGCTGTTCGTCACCTCGACGCACACGCCGGTGCTGTTCTTCTCGAACCTCGGCAAGGTCTATCGCTACAAGGTCTGGCGCCTGCCCGAGGGTGGTCCAGCAACCCGAGGGCGCCCGATGATCAACCTGCTGCCGCTGGCGCCGGGCGAGACGATCTCGACCGTGCTCCCGCTGCCGGAGGATCTGGGCGAGTGGAGCCGTCTGCACGTGATGTTCGCGACGCAGCGCGGGCTGGTGCGCCGCAACGCGATGGACGCGTTCACCAACGTGCCGTCGAACGGCAAGATCGCGATGCGTTTTGAAGAAGGCTCCGAGGACAAGCTGATCGGCGTCGCGTTGCTCACCGAGCATGACGATGTCCTGCTCGCGACGCGGCTCGGAAAAGCGATCCGCTTTGCCGGCGACGACGTCCGCGAGTTCCAGAGCCGCACCTCGACAGGTGTGCGCGGCGTGACGCTAAAGGGCGACGACGAGGTCATCTCGCTGTCGGTCCTCCACCGCGTCGGCGCGACGCCCGAAGAGCGCGAGACGTATCTCAAATTCGCCCCCTGGAAGGGCGAGCGCGAGGGCGATCACGGGATGGGCGACGAGCGCTACAACGATCTCAAGGACCGCGAGCAGTTCATCCTGACGGTCTGCGAGAACGGCTATGGCAAGCTGTCGAGCGCGTACGACTATCGTCGCACGGGGCGTGGTGGTCAGGGTATCACCAACATCGACAACATCGCGCGCAACGGTCAGGTCGTGGCGAGCTTCGCCGCGGCCAAGGGCCATCAGCTGATGCTGGTGACCAACCAGGCCAAGCTGATCCGCACGACGCTCGCGTCACTGCGCGTCATCAGCCGCAACTCGGCGGGCGTGAAGCTGTTCGACGTGGCGAAGGGCGAGCATGTGGTCTCGGCCGCGCGGATCGAGGAGACCGAGGAAGACGCCGAAGTGAACCTGGCTGACGCAACGCCAGAGCTGGCGCCCGACACCGGCGCGACGATCGGCGAGGACACGGCGGCGGGCGATCCGACCGAAGGCCAGGGGGACGGCGAATGAGCCGCGACCCTATCGCCTACAAGGTGCTGACGGGCGAGCAGCTGGCGTCGCTGGAAAGCGGCAGCTTCGCGGGCGCGCCGGTCGATCTGGCCGATGGCTATATCCACCTGTCGACCGCGGCGCAGCTGACCGAGACGGTCGACAAGCATTTCACCGGCCAGTCCGACCTGTACGTCGCCGCAGTCGATCTCGAAGCGATCGGCGACGACGTGACATGGGAAGAGTCGCGCGGCGGCCAGCTCTTCCCGCACATCTATAACGGTCCACTGCTGCTCGAGACGGTGCTGTCCTACAGCCCGCTCGAACGCGACGATGCCGGCCAGGTTAAGCTGCCCGTAGCCGGCTGAAGCCGTGACCATCCTCCCCCGCCCGGGGGAGGTGGCAGGCAGAGCCTGACGGAGGGGGCGGCAACGACGACCGTCATTTATCCGCCCCCGCTACCCGATCACGCCGCCAGATCGCGCATCAACGGCGCATGTCGGTCGACGAGCACCGCACTCGCCTGGTTCAGCCCGACGACCTCGACCACCGCACCATGCCGCCGCAGCTTGGCGACCACATCGTCGAGCACGCCGACCGCGGTGACGTCCCAGAGATGCGCCCCCGTCAGGTCGATCCGCACATGCTTGGCCTCCTCGCGCAGGTCGAAACGGTCCGCGAAGATATCCGCGCTGGCAAAGAACACCTGCCCCGTCACGCTGTAGATGCGCGTATCGCTCGCCGCGTCGTACTCGACCGCCACGTCCATCATCCGCGTGACCTTCCACGCGAAGAACACGCCGCTCAGTAGCACGCCCACCCCCGACGCCGAGCGACAGGTCGTGGGTCGCAACGGTGACGACGACCGTCGCCAGCATGACGACGCTCGACACCTTGGGATGCCGCACCAGATCGCGCAGCGACCCCCAGGAGAAGGTGCTGATCGACACCATGATCATGATCGCGACCAGCGCCGCGACCGGCACCTGCGCGACCCAGGGACGCAACGGCACCATCACGACGAGCAGGAACACGCCGGCGACCATCGTCGAAAGCCGTCCGGTGCCGCCATAGCGGACATTGCCGACCGTCTGGCCGATCATCCCGCACCCGGCGATCCCGCCGAACGCGCCCGCGGCGATGTTGGCGAGCCCGAGCCCGGTGCATTCGCGCGCCTTCGAGCTGCGCGTCTCGGTCAGCTCGTCGACGACATTGGCGGTCATCATCGATTCGAGCAGCCCAACCGCCGCCATCGCAAGCGCATAGGGGGCAACGATGCGCAGCGTATCCCAGCTGAGCGGCACGTCGGGCAAGCCGAACGACGGCAGCGAATCGGGCAGCCGCCCGAGATCGCCGACCGTCTTCAGCGGCATCGGAAACCACATCGCGATTGCGGTCAGCACGACGATGCAGATCAGCGGCGACGGGATCGCACTCGAGACCCGCGGCACGAGATAGATGATCGCAAGCCCGCCCGCGATCATCGCATAGGCTTGCCAGCTGACCCCCACCATCTGCGGCACCTGAGCCGAGAAGATCAGGATCGCGAGTGCGTTGACGAACCCCGCATGGACCGAGCGCGAGACGAACCGCATCAGCACATCGAGCTTGGCGAGCCCGAACGCGATCTGCAGCATGCCCGCGAGGATCGTCGCGACGAGGAGATATTGCAGCCCGTGCGCATGAACGAGCGCGGCGGCGACCAGCGCGACGGACCCCGCAGCCCCCGATATCATCGCGGGGCGACCGCCCGCAAAGGAGATGACGATGCCGATCACGAACGAGGCGAACAGGCCGACCTCGGGATCGATGCCGGCGACGAAGGAAAAGGCGATGACCTCGGGGATCAGCGCGAAAGTACCCACCATGCCGGCGAGAATGTCACGCCGCGCGGCCGTCGGGCCGCTATACCACTCGGCGCGGTAACGAGAAAAAGCAGAAATTGTCATGGATGTGTCCGCATAGGACGCACGAACCGCGGCGACCCTGTCGGTCGCGGGTGTTCAAAATGGCGTCGTTGCGTTGTCCGGCGGATCGGCGGCCGGAATAGCCACCCGGAATTGCACCGGGTCCAAGCGAATGCGGGCCTGCTAGCGGATCAGGTGCTGCATTGCAACACGGTCTGCCACTCTTCCTCCACAACCCCGTCATCCTGACGAAAGTCAGGATCCAGAGTTACTAAACCGCGCCGTTCCTGGCTCTAGATCCTGACTTTCGTCAGGATGGCGAATAAATGAGGTTCCCGAAAATCACGTAAACAGGTCCACCACCTCGGCCCCCTCGCCCACCGCCTGCAACAGCAGGGTCCGGTGGCAATGGCAGGGGTCGCGCTCGTAACACAGCAGCGCGCTCGGCTTCTCCGCCGCGAGCGCGAGCATGATCGCCGCCTGCGCCTGCGCCTCGGGCAGTTCCAGCTGTTCGTCATACACCGCGGTCAGCGTTGCGACGTCACCCTTCTTGGCCGCGTCGCGCCCGCGCTTCGGCGTCCCGAGCGCCTTCAGATGCGTGTAATCGATCCCCGCCTCGCGCAACGATGCCGCAAGCGACGTCTTTGAAAATCCCGGCCGACGCGACAGCGGCAGCGCGCGGACGTCGATCACCCGCTCGACCCCGGCCCGCGTCAGCGCCGCAAGAAAGTCCGTCATCGTGGTGGCTTCATAGCCGATCGTGAAGATCTTCATAAGAACGAAGTGGGATTGGACCGCTGACACGGCAAGCGTCCGGCGCTATCTGGCGGGAATGACCCACGACATCCATGTTATCGGCGGCGGCCTCGCCGGATCCGAAGCCGCCTGGCAGCTTGCCGAAGCCGGCCTCAAGGTCCGCCTCTCCGAAATGCGCGGCAGCGGCGAAGCCACGCCCGCGCACCAGACCGACGGCCTCGCCGAGCTCGTCTGCTCGAACAGCTTCCGCTCGGACGATGCGGAGAGCAACGCAGTCGGCCTGCTCCACCAGGAACTCCGGACGCTCGGCTCGCTGATCATGCGCCAGGCCGATATCCACCGCGTCCCCGCGGGCTCCGCGCTCGCGGTCGACCGCGACAATTTCTCGAACAGCGTGACGGAGGCGATCGACCAGCATCCGAACATCACGCTCGTCCGCGAACGTATCGACGCGCTGCCCGACGGCCCGACGATCATCGCCACCGGCCCGCTCACCGCCGCCTCGCTCGCCGCCGGGATCGGCGCCGAAACCGGCCGCGAGGCGCTCGCCTTTTTCGACGCGCTTGCCCCGATCGTCCACCGCGACTCGATCGACATGGAGACGGCGTGGTTCGCCTCGCGCTGGGACAAGGGCGAGGGCAAAGATTACATCAACTGCCCGATGGACAAGGACCAGTATCTCGCCTTCCATCAGGGCTTGGTCGATGGCGAGAAGACGCCGTTCAAGGACTGGGAGAAGGACACGCCCTATTTCGATGGCTGCATGCCGATCGAGGTGATGGCGGAGCGCGGCGTCGACACGCTGCGCTATGGCCCGATGAAGCCCGTCGGGCTCGACAATCCCAAGACCGGGCGCTGGCCCTATGCGGTCGTCCAGCTGCGCCAGGACAATGCGCAGGGCACGCTGTGGAACATCGTCGGCTTCCAGACCAAGCTGAAGCATGCCGATCAGGTCCGGCTGTTCCGCACGATCCCCGGCCTGGAGAATGCCGAGTTCGCACGGCTGGGTGGCCTGCACCGCAACACCTTCATCCGCTCGCCCGAGCTGCTCGACGCGACGCTGCGGCTGAAATCGCGGCCGAACATCCGCTTCGCCGGGCAGATCACGGGCTGCGAGGGCTATATTGAAAGCTGCGGCATCGGCCTGCTCGCGGGCCGGTTCGCCGCCGCCGAACTGACCGGCCAGACGCTGACGCCGCCACCCTTTGCGACCGCGCTCGGCGCGTTGCTCGGCCACATCACCGGTGGGGCGGAGGCCGAGACCTATCAGCCGATGAACGTCAATTTCGGGCTGTTCCCGCCGATCCCCGGCCGCACTAAAAAGACCGATCGCAAGCGGATGTACACCGATCGTGGCCGCGCGGCGCTGGCGGCGTGGCTCAACTCTCCTCAGACGACGGCGGAACCGGCGGACAGGCAGCCCGAGACGACGGCTTCCGCCTGACCGCGGTGGTGGCGAATTCGGGCGCGGTCATCGCGCCCGATTTGTCCGCATCCGCACCGGCGAACTTGGTCGTCGCCTTGACCGCCCATTCGTCGAACGACAGCCGCCCGTCGCCATCGACGTCGAGCTTCGTATAGGCCTTGCGCCGCGCGACCAGATATTCGTCGCGTGTCACCGCGCCGTCGCGATCCTTGTCATACCGTTGAAATCGCCGCTGTTCGCGCGTTGCATCGGTCGCACGCGGTGCCATGCTCGGCAAAGGATCGGTCCCGCCATCCGCCTGTGCCTTGGTCTGCGCCTGCGCGGTCGGTTGTGGCGCCAGCACTGGCCCGGATCGCACCTTGCCGCCAAAACCCAGTATCGCCGCACCGATCAGCGCGATCAGCGCCGCGCCACCCGTCAGGTATCGCCACATCCCCGGTCTCCCCCACCCCCGGACGTCCCCCGTCCAGGCGCAAGGCTAATCCCGCCGCGCGCCGATCTCAAACGAACCGGTCAGTATCCGACCAGTCTGTGCAGCAGCAGGCGGCCGACCCGCTTCGGGCTGCCGGCCGGTTGCTCCGGCGCGGTAAGATCGGCCCGCGCCAGCAATGCTAGTGCGCCAAGCGCTCGTGCGCGTCGTGGCCAGCGACCGTGGAGCGCCATGTCGAGCCGCCCGCGCGCGATCGCAGCCACGCCTGCCGCGCGTTGCGGATTCGACAGCCGCAGCGACAGATCCGCAAGCGCCCATCCCTCGCCCGCCGCCGCGATGCGATCGTCCGACACCGCCAGCAAGATGCCGCCGCCGCGAACAGCTGTCCGCCGCGCAGGCGGGCAAAGCGTTCGACCGCTGCATCGTCGAGCGGCGTTTCAAGCAGTGCCTCCCACCCCTCGGCGATCGTCGCGAGCGTGGCGCTGCCGACCTGCGGCACGACATGGCGTGCGAGCGCCTGCAACACGGGCTCGGCCGGCGGCGGCGCGGTGTCGAGCCGGCCGAGCGCCTCATACCACCAGGTCAGCCGCATCTGCCCGACGATCGGCTCGCGCGTCGTTTTGAGGATCGTGCCGAGCGCCGTATCGAGCGCGAACAGCGCCTCGAGCCCGGGCCGGGTCGAGGGCCGGGGCGTAGCTCAGGGCAAGCGCGCGCTCGGGATTGGGTAAGTTGGCAGGGTCGACCATCGCGCCGCCATAGCTGCGAACGCGCCGCAGGGCACGCCCCCGCTCTCGTTAACCATATCTCTTGAGCCGGGCTTACCGGATTGCCGGGCATGGGTGCGCGATCAAGATCCACTGGGACATCCATGGCCAAGACGATTGCCCCGAAATTTGCAGCGCTGACGTTCCTCGCGCGTCTGCGACGGAACGTCAAAGGCAACACTTTGGTGATCGTCGCCTTCGCGATCATGCCGCTGCTGGCCATGGTCGGGTCCGGGCTGGACATGTCACGCGCCTATGTCGCGCGTGACCGGCTGCAGCAGGCCTGCGACGCGGGCTCGCTGGCGGCGCGGCGCCTGCTGGCGGGCCCGACGCTGACGAGCGACGTCGAAACCGAAGCCAGAAACTATTTTAACTTCAACTTCCCCAGCGGGGCCTTCGACACGACCCCGTTCACTCCCGTGGTCACCGTTCCCGCCGTTGGTACCGTCCGGATCACCGCGACGACCGCGATACCGACCACGGTGATGAAGATCTTCGGGTTCAACACCTTGCCCCTGTCGATCACCTGCGCGGCGACGCAGGATTTCGTCGCACGGACGTCGTGCTCGTCCTCGACATGTCGGGATCGATGAACTGCCCGACGAGCCGCCCCAATGACGCCTGCGGCGAGATCGAACAATCCGGATCGAAGATGCAGGCGCTGCGCGATGCGTCCGAGTCCCTCTACGACACCCTGGAGTCTGCACAGAACCAGCTGCACAACAACAACCTGAGGCTTCGCTATGGCTTTGTGCCCTATAATGCGACGGTCAATGTCGGCAGGCTCGTCTATGCCAAGGATGCGAGCTATATCCGCAACAGCGCACCCTATCAGACGCGGGCCCGAACCGGCGGACCTGTCTACAGCTCGCTGAACTGGTGCAACGCGTATGACGGCAGCTATTCAAGCTATTGGGGGGTCTGCTCGAACTACTGGACCTACCAGCAGGCGACGCTGAACACCGCGACGTTCAAGACGGGCGCATCGGTACCGACGCCTGGCGGATCGCCCAGCACGGCGACATCGAAATGGGCCGGGTGCATCGAGGAGCGCCAGACCAACAACACGACCATCGACGGCGGATCGCTGACGACGGCACCGTCGGACGCGTGGGACCTCGACATCAACCGGTTGCCGAACTCGGACGCCAGCCGTTGGGCGCCGTGGTGGCCCGAGACGGAATTCGATCCCGACCGGCGCGCCATCTATACCGACCCGAAATACTGCGCCAGCGAGGCCAGCCGCCTGAAGGAATATTACGGCGACAAGGCTGGCTTCATGAGATACCTTAATGATCTGCAACCGCTTGGCGGCACCTATCATGATATCGGCATGATATGGGGCGCCCGGTTTATCTCGTCGGACGGCATCTTCGCATCGGCAACGCCCGAAACGAACAATCAGAGCGATCCGGACAATCCAAGAAAGCTTCGCGGCTTCTCGGTCAGGAAGTTCATGATCTTCATGACCGACGGCGACCTGTCGCCTTACCTGGACGTCTATACGACCTATGGCGCGGAGGAGCGCGACAAGCGCGTGCTGGGAACGACGACGGGCAATACCACCCAGCTCGCCGCAGCGCAGCTGTCGCGCCATCTCCAGCGATTTCGCATGGCCTGCAATGCTGCCAGGGCGCAGGGTATCCAGCTGTACGTCATTGCGTTTTCGACCACGCTGACCAACGACATGCGGGATTGCGCGACACAGCCCTCCATGCGTCGGGCATCACCACCTCCGCCGCGCTCATCCAGAAGTTCAAGGAAATCGGCACCAAGGTCGGATCGCTACGGGTGAGCCAGTGATCGCGCAATTAGCGCCGGCAAGGCGGCGCATTGCGGCAGATGTCGCGGGCGCAACGATCGTCGAATTCGCTCTGATCGTACCGTTACTGATCGGGTTGCTGATGATGATCCTGGAGGTCGGGTATCAGAATTATGTCGAGGCCATGGTACAGGGCGCGCTCGCAAAGGCATCACGGCTGACCACGGTCGGCAACACGACCGCTGCCAACGTGAGCGCAACGATCAAGGCCGAGGTCCGCGCCGTCGTCCCGGCAGAATATGTCACCGTGTCGACGCGCCGCTATTACAACTTCTCGAATGTCGGCAAGCCCGAGAAGATCACGTCGGACACGGACCCGCGGGGCACGTTCAATCTCGGGGACTGTTTCGAAGATGCGAACAACAATGGCATTTACGACGCGACGCCGGGCGATGACGGTGTCGGTAGCGCGGACGACGTCATCTTCTACACGGCGACGGTGAGATACCCCAATCTGACGCCGGTCGGACCGCTGATGGGCTGGACGCGCACCCGGACAGTTACGGAAACGACGCTGGTACGTAACCAGCCCTTTACCTCGCGTGCGGCACCGACGGTCGTATGTACCAAGCCATGACGAGGATCGACAGCACCGCAAGGCCAGGGGTTCTTGCCGACACGCGCGGCCTCGCAATGATCGAATTCGCGATCGTTGCGCCGTTCCTTCTGACACTGGGTCTCGCCGGTGCCGAACTGACGCACATGTCGATCGCCAAGATGCGCGTCAACCAGATCGCCACGACCGCGTCCGACAACGTCGCCCGCGTGCGGGATTCGATCAACGAGGCCGATGTCAACGAGGTCCTCCTCAGCCCGAAGTTGTTAGGGACCGATATCGACTTTGCCGATAACGGCCGCGTCGTGATCTCGAGCGTCGAACCCAATGGTCAGACCGGCACGAAGGCGGGGCAGTGGATCCGTTGGCAGCGGTGCACGGGGGCGCTGAACACCAGTGCCTCGCAGCCGGCTTATGGCCTGCAGGACAAGGGCAAGGCCGATGCAAGCCTGCAATATATGGGACTGGCCAGTCGCAAGATTACGGCGGCCGCCGGAACCGCGCTGATCTTCATCGAGGTGACCTACAAATATCAGCCGCTCGTCTCGCAGCGATTTTTCGGCGCTCCGGTCCTGCGCGCCGAAGCGGTGTACAATGTGCGAGAACGCAACGACCAGACCCTGGCCGCCGTTGCAGGAGTCACGCCGAGTCTGTGCTCGACCTACGCAGCATGATCGCTCCGACCGGTGAACCCGGTCGGAGCGATCAGCAACAGCTCACCGATTACCGGTACGTCACCTTCTTCGCCGCATCGACGACCTTGGCGACATCGACCAGCATCAGCTTTTCGAGGTTCGCCGCATAGGGCATCGGCACGTCTTCGTTGGTCACGCGCAGCACTGGCGCGTCGAGGTCGTCGAAGCCGTGCTCCATCACCACCGACACGATCTCGGACGCGATCGAGCAGGTTGCCCAGTTTTCCTCGACGATGATCATGCGGTTGGTCTTGGCGAGGCTTTTCAGCACCGTGTCGGTGTCGAGCGGGCGCAGCGTGCGCAGGTCGATGACCTCCGCCTCGATGCCCTCCTCGGCGAGCTTCTCGGCGGCTTCGAGGCTGATGCCCACGCCGATCGAATAGCTCACGATCGTCACGTCCTTGCCCTCGCGGACGATGCGCGCCTTGCCGATCGGCAGGACATGGTCGTCGAGCTTGGGAACGTCGAAGCTGCGGCCGTACATCAGCTCGTTCTCGAGGAACACGACCGGATCGTCGGTACGGATCGCCGCCTTCAGCAGGCCCTTGGCATCCGCCGCGTCATAGGGCGCGATCACGATCAGGCCGGGGACGCTCGCATACCATGCCGCGAAGTTGTGCGAATGCTGCGCACCCACGCGCGACGCCGCGCCGTTGGGACCACGAAACACGATCGGGCAACGCATCTGGCCACCCGACATGTAGTTGGTCTTGGCCGCCGAGTTGATGATGTGATCGATCGCCTGCAACGCGAAGTTGAAGGTCATGAACTCGACGATCGGGCGGAGGCCACCCATCGCCGCGCCTGCACCGATGCCGGCAAAGCCGTATTCGGTAATCGGCGTGTCGATCACGCGACGCTCGCCAAACTCGTCGAGCAGCCCCTGCGTGACCTTGTACGCGCCCTGATACTGCGCGACTTCCTCGCCCATCACGAAGACGCGGTCGTCCTCGCGCATTTCCTCGGCCATCGCATCGCGTAGCGCCTCGCGGACGGTCGTCTTGACCATCTCGGTACCCTCCGGGATCGCCGGATCGGTCTTGCCGACCTTCTCCGCCGACGCGACGAGCTGCTGCGTCCCGCTCTCGGCCTTGGCAGGCGACGCGCCTTCGGGAACCGGCGGCGCCTTGTCGTCCGACGGCGTTTCCTTCGGTGCGGCGTTGGCGGCCTCGCCCGCGCGTGCCTCGGTCGGCGCGCTGTCAGCGCTTTCGCCCTCTTCGAGCAGCGTCGCGATGACGGTGCCGACCTTCACATTGTCGGTACCTTCGGCAACCATGATCTTGCCGATCGTGCCTTCGTCGACCGCCTCGAACTCCATCGTCGCCTTGTCGGTCTCGATCTCGGCCATGATGTCGCCGGACTTGACGCTATCGCCTTCCTTGACGAGCCACTTCGCGAGCGTGCCCTCTTCCATCGTCGGGGAGAGCGCGGGCATCTTGATCTCGATCGCCATCAGTACGACTCCACCAGAACGTCGGTGTAGAGCTCGGCGACATCCGGCTCGGGGGTCTGCTCGGCGAAATCGGCGGCTTCGTTCACGGTCTTCCTGATCTCTTGTTCGATGGACTTCAGGTCCGCCTCGGTCACGCCCTGCTCGTCGAGCAGCTTCTTGATGTGATCGATCGGGTCGGACTTGTCGCGGACCGCCTGGACCTCATCCCGCGTACGGTATTTCGCCGGATCGGACATCGAGTGGCCACGATAGCGATAGGTCTTCATCTCGAGGATGACCGGGCCCTTGCCCGCGCGGACCCAGGCGATTGCCTCTTCAGCGGCCCCGCGGCACGCCAGCACGTCCATGCCGTCGACCTGGATGCCGGGAATGCGGAACGATTCGCCGCGGCGATAGAGCTGGTCCTCGGCCGAGGCGCGATTGACGCTCGTGCCCATGGCGTACTGGTTGTTCTCGATCACGAAGATGATCGGGAGCTTCCACAGCTCGGCCATGTTGAAGCTCTCATACACCTGGCCCTGGTTTGCGGCGCCGTCGCCGAAATAGGCCATGCAGATGCCGCCGTCGTTCGAATATTTATGCTTGAACGCGAGGCCGGTGCCCAGCGACACCTGAGCACCGACGATGCCGTGCCCGCCGTAGAATTTATGCTCGGTCGAGAACATGTGCATCGACCCGCCCTTGCCCTTCGAGATGCCCGAGCCGCGCCCGGTCAGCTCGGCCATGATCACCTTCGGGTCGATCCCGTAGGCGAGCATGTGGCCGTGGTCGCGATAGCCGGTGATGACCGAATCGGTCTCGCCGTCGAGCGCGGACTGCAGGCCGACCGCAACGGCTTCCTGGCCGATGTACAGATGGCAGAAGCCGCCGATCAGGCCGAGACCGTAAAGCTGGCCCGCCTTTTCCTCGAAACGCCGGATCAGCAGCATCTGCTTGTAGAAGGCGAGCAGCTCGTCCTTGCTGGCCTCATAGGGCTTGGGTTCGGCCGGCCGTTCACGGTTGGTGATCGGGGGCTCGGCGATTGCACGTGCTGGGGGGGCTTTGGCCACGATGTGGGAAACCTCGTTTTCCGTAGGGGAGTTGCCGCAGCCTATAGGCGCGGACGGGGCCGAACATCAATTCCCGTCTGGGGTATGCGATTCTGCGACTGTCCCGCGAGCTTCGATCCGTCGTGCCCGACACGCGGGCCGTCGCCCCCGCCCCTATCCCCAACCCAAGCAAAGCTCCGGTTGCCCTTCACGCGCTCGACCCCCTAAAGCCCGGGACAATGAACCCGACGATCGACCCGCATCAGCATCCCTTCCGGATCGCCAATTTTCGCGCCTATTGGCTGTCGCGGTTCGCCGGCACGATCGCGGTCAGCGCGATGTCGATCGTCATCGGCTGGCAGGTCTACAACCTGGCGCGCGAAACGATGGACATCCGCCAGGCGGCGTTCATGCTCGGGATGATCGGCTTTGCGCAGTTCGTGCCGCTGTTCCTGCTGACCCCGATCACCGGGCTCGTCGCGGACAGCTTCGACCGGCGCTGGATCGTCCGCGGCACGACCACGCTGCTGGTGCTCACCGCCGCGACGCTCTGGCTGCTGACATGGTCCGGCCATCTCACGCTCGGGGCGTTGTTCGCCGCGGCCGTCGCCTTCGGCGTCGCGCGCGCATTTTCCGGCCCAGCCTATTCGGCCCTGGCGCCGAATCTGGTTCCGCGGGCGGTGCTCCCCACCGCGATCGCGATCAGTTCGATCGCGTGGCAGGTCGGAACGATCGCAGGCCCCAGCGTCGGCGGGCTGCTCTACGCGATCCATCCCGAGGTCGCGTACGGCGTGGCGACGCTGCTCTTCCTCGTCGCGCTGGTGTTCATGTTCCTGATCGGCCCGGTGGCACAGCCCGCCGCGCAGACCGACCATCGCCCCCTCGCGCGGATCATCGAGGGGTTTACCTATGTCCG
Organism: Sphingomonas sp. Ant20; assembly: GCF_000783375.1. Taxonomy (NCBI): domain Bacteria; kingdom Pseudomonadati; phylum Pseudomonadota; class Alphaproteobacteria; order Sphingomonadales; family Sphingomonadaceae; genus Sphingomonas; species Sphingomonas sp. Ant20. Next base: position 16,084 of record NZ_JRVI01000087.1, on the reverse strand, counting down.
CCGCAACCGGCTCGTGCTCGCGACGATCACGCTCGACCTGTTCGCAGTGCTGCTGGCGGGTGCCACGTCGCTGTTGCCGGTCTATGCCCGCGATATCCTGCATGTCGGGTCGCAGGGGCTCGGCGTGCTCGCCGCGGGCATGGGGATCGGTGCCGCGGTCACCGCGATCTGGTTCTCGATTCGGCCGATGAGCCGCAATGTCGGGGTCAAGATGCTGGTCGCGGTGATCGTGTTCGGCATCGCGATCCTCACCTTCGGGGTCGCGACGCCGATCGTCGAGCTGATCGGGCTCACCCCCAGCACGATTGCGGGGTTCCCCATCCACCCCGCCTTCGTCCTCAGCTTCGTCGCGCTGATCGTCGCGGGTGGGGCGGACATGATCTCGGTCTATGTCCGCCAGTCGCTGATCCAGCTGCACACGCCCGACGTGATGCGCGGCCGCGTCAGCGCGGTGTCGCAGCTGACGATCTCGGCCTCGAACGAGCTCGGCGAATTCGAAAGCGGGGTGATGGCGTCGCTGCTCGGCCCCGTCGGCGCAGTGGTGTTCGGCGGGGTTGGTGCTATTGCCGTCACGATCGGCTGGGCGCGCCTGTTCCCGGAACTCGGGGCGGCGAAGACCTTTGATCCCCCCGAGATCCTAGAGACCGAACCACAGCACGGAGAAGCCAAGCCATGAAAGCCTCCTCGATCCTGGACACGATCGGCAACACGCCGCACGTCCGCCTGTCGAAGCTCTTCCCCGATTCCGAAGTCTGGGTGAAATCCGAACGGTCGAACCCGGGTGGTTCGATCAAGGACCGTATCGCGCTGGCGATGATCGAGGCCGCCGAAAAAGGCCGGCGACCTCAAGCCCGGCGGCACGATCATCGAGCCGACCAGCGGCAACACCGGCGTCGGCCTGGCGATGGTGGCAGCGGTCAAGGGCTATAAGCTGATCCTCGTGATGCCAGAGAGCATGAGCGTCGAGCGTCGGCGTCTGATGCTCGCTTATGGTGCGACCTTCGACCTCACCCCGCGCGAGAAGGGCATGAAGGGCGCGATCGAACGCGCGCGCGAGCGCGTCGCCGAAACGCTCGGCGCCTGGATGCCGCAGCAGTTCGAAAATCCTGCGAACATCGACGTGCATGTCCGCACGACGGCACAAGAAATCCTCGAAGATTTCCGGGATACGCCGATCGACGTGATCATCACGGGCGTCGGCACCGGCGGCCACATCACGGGCGTCGCCGAGGCGCTGAAGGCGCACTGGCCCGAGTTGAAGGTCTATGCGGTCGAGCCCGCCGCCTCGCCCGTGATCGCCGGTGGCCAGCCGGGCCCGCATCCGATCCAGGGCATCGGCGCAGGCTTCATCCCCGCCAATCTCCACACCCAGGCGATCGACGGCGTGATCGAGGTCGATGCCGCGGTCGCCAAGGACATGGCACGCCGATCGGCGGCCGAAGAGGGCATGCTGGTCGGGATCAGTTCGGGCGCGACGCTGGCCGCGATCCTGCAGAAGCTCCCTGATCTTCCCGACGACGTCCGCGTCCTCGGCTTCAACTATGATACCGGCGAGCGCTATCTGTCCGTGCCGGACTTCCTTCCGGAGCAGTGACGACGATGACCGATGCGCGTGGCGCCGTTTATCTGCGCGTGTCGGTACTCGCGATCGCGGCTGCGGCGATCGTCGGACCGACGCTCGTCGTGACCAATCCCCCGGCGCTGCCCCACCCGGCGCGCGCCGCGATGCCGAAGCAGCGCGTCGTGCCCCAGGCAGAGCTGCCCCCGGTCGAGCCGGTCCGGTTCGTCGACCTCGCGCCCGAGGATGCGCGAGCGTTCAACGCCACGGTGCCGTTCTCGACCGATCCGAACCCAGCTGCACGGCCGTTCCGCTTCGCCGGCGCCGCCGACGACCTCGCACGCGCGACCGACTGCCTCGCCGCCGGCACGCTGTACGAGGCGGGGGACGACACGGTCGGCGAACGCGCCGTCGCGCAGGTCGTGCTCAACCGTCTACGGCATCCCGCCTTCCCGAAAACCGTCTGCGGGGTGGTGTTCGAAGGTGAGACGCGGGCGACGGGTTGCCAGTTCAGCTTCAGTTGCGACGGCGCGCTGCTTCGTTGGAAGCCCTCCGAGGACGCATGGCGCCGGGCGCACAGCGTCGCGGCCGCCGCGCTGTCGGGCAATGTCTATCGACCGGTCGGCTATGCCACGCATTACCACACCGACTGGGTCGTTCCCTATTGGCAGTCGAGCCTCGACAAGATCGTCGCGGTCGGGTCGCACCTGTTCTTCCGCTGGTCGGGCTGGTGGGGCACGCCCCCAGCCTTCCGGCGTGCGCTCGAGCAGGGCGAGCCGGTCATCGCGCAGCTCGCGCCCATTTCGGAGGCGCACCGCACCGCCGCCGCGCTGTCCGAAGCCGATGCCGCGATTGCCGAAGCATCCGCCGCGCTCGGCTTCGTGTTGGGCGACGATGCGGTCGCCGGTGACGGCGCGAACGCCGCCTCGACGCCCTTCGCGACGGCCGAGGGCGATACGGTGCTGATGACCTTCTCGCCGGGCGTTCTCCCCAACGCCTACCCGACGCTTGCGACGATCGCGTGCGGCGATCGCGCCTTTTGCCGGTTCATGGCATGGGCCGACAAAACCAAGGCCGCAACGTCCACGCCGCTGACGCCGGCACAGAGCGCGGCGATCACGTTCAGCTATCTGCGCGATCGCTCGGCCGATTACGAAAAGGCGCTGTGGAACTGCCAGCAGGTCCGCCGGCCCGATCCGTCGCAGTGCATGCGCGCGCGACAGACGCTGCGCGCGGCCCCCGCGGCAGCGGACAAGGCTGCATCCCCGGCGGATGCGCCACAGGAACTCGACGGTGTGCGGCGCAAGACGCCCGCCACGCCAGCGGCGGCCACAGCCCCGGCGTTGAAGCCGGACGTCAGGAAAGCACCGCAAGCGACCGAGATGTAACGGAAAGACTGGCATATCAGTCGCCGCGCAACAGTTAGATCCAAAAGAAAAAGGCCGCGTCCACCCTTCGGTAGACGCGGCCTTTTTCCGCTTCAGATTGCCTGGGCGATCAGTAGCGATAGTGATCCGGCTTGAACGGGCCTTCGACGGGCACGCCGATGTAACCGGCCTGCTTCGGGGTAAGCTGCGACAACTTCACGCCCAGCTTTTCGAGATGCAGCGCTGCGACCTTCTCGTCGAGATGCTTCGGCAGGACATAGACTTCGTTCTTGTAGTTCTCGCCCTTGGTCCAGAGCTCGATCTGCGCGAGCGTCTGGTTGGTGAACGAGGCCGACATCACGAACGACGGATGGCCGGTGGCGCAACCCAGGTTCACGAGGCGACCCTTCGCCAGGATGATGATCTGCTTGCCGTCCGGGAACTTCACCAGGTCGGTGCCGGGCTTCACTTCGGTCCAGTCATAGTTCGACAGCGCGGCGATCTGGATCTCCGAGTCGAAGTGACCGATGTTGCAGACGATCGACATCGGCTTCATCGCCTTCATGTGATCGGCGGTGATGACGTCGGCGTTGCCGGTCGCGGTGCAGAAGATGTCCGCGCGCTTCACGGCGTCTTCCATCGTCACGACCTCGAAGCCCTCCATCGCCGCCTGCAGTGCGCAGATTGGATCGACTTCGGTAACCATCACGCGTGCGCCGCCGTTGCGGAGCGACTGGGCCGAACCCTTGCCGACGTCACCGAAACCGGCGACGCAGGCGACCTTGCCCGCGAGCATGACGTCGGTCGCGCGACGGATCGCGTCGACCAGCGATTCCTTGCAGCCGTAGAGGTTGTCGAACTTCGACTTGGTGACCGAGTCGTTGACGTTGATCGCGGGGAACGGCAGCTCGCCCTTCTTGGCGATCTCGTACAGGCGGTGAACGCCGGTGGTGGTCTCTTCCGAAACGCCCTTCAGGTTCTTCACGGTCTCGGTCAGATAGCCAGGGTTCTTTGCGACATACGCCTTGAGCGCACGCTGCATCTCGACCTCTTCCTCATTCTCGGGCTCGGGCATCGTGTGGCCGGCTTCGAGCTTGGCGCCCCAGAGTGCGAACATCGTCGCGTCGCCACCGTCATCGAGGATGATGTTGGCGGTCTGGCCCTCGACGTCGCGATCCCACGAGAAGATGTCGCCGACATAGTTCCAGTAGTCGGCGAGCGTCTCGCCCTTGATCGCGAACACCGGCACGCCCGACGCGGCGATCGCGGCGGCGGCATGGTCCTGCGTCGAGAAAATGTTGCACGTCGCCCAGCGGACGTCGGCGCCGAGTGCGGTCAGCGTCTCGATCAGCACCGCGGTCTGGATCGTCATGTGCAGCGAACCGGTGATGCGCGCGCCCTTGAGCGGCTGCGCTGCGCCGAATTCCTCGCGGAGCGACATCAGGCCCGGCATCTCGGTTTCGGCGATGTTGATCTCGGCGCGGCCGAAATCGGCAAGGCTGATGTCGGCGACGACGTAATCGGTCTTGCCGTCCGTCTTCTGGGGCGCGAGCGTGGTGGCCACGAGGATATCTCCTGGAAATCTTTGATCGGCGGGCCTCATGCCCGTGCCGGATGCAGGGCCGCATAGAGGAACGGACCGCCCAAATCAAATATAAAGATATCTTTATATGACGCCCGGGACGGTCCTCGCCGCGCTAGAATGTCATCTTGACCCGCGGATGCGCGCCTCGTTGGTCAGGCCGTACCGGTATCCGCCACCAGCAGCCGCGGGTCGACGCCGGCCCGCTCGAACGCCCTGCTCCAGCGCTCATCCGCGTTCGTGTCGAACACCAGATCGGCGGCGCCGGCGACGTTGAACCAGCCGGGACGCGCGAGTTCGCCCTCGATCTGTCCGCTGTCCCATCCCGCATAGCCGAGCGCGACGACCCATCGCGACGGTCCCTTCCCCTCCGCGATCGCGCGGAGCACGTCGATCGTGCTCGACAAGGCCCAGAGGCCTGCGACCTCGATAGTGTCCTGCCCCCCCCAGTCGCACGAGTGGATGACGAAGCCGCGACGGGGTTCGACCGGGCCGCCGAAATGCACCGGGGCGTTGGGCGCGTCACCGGGTGCGATCTCGAACTGGTCGAGCAGGTCGTGGAAGCCAAGCCCGTCGACGGTGGCCCCAAGGCCAATCCCGAGCGCGCCGTTTTCATCATGACTGCACATTGCAATGACCGCACGGGCGAACCGCGGATCGCTCATCCCCGGCATTGCCAGAAGGAGTTGCCCGGAAAGAAAAGCCGTCTTGTCCATGCCCTAGACCATAGCGTCGCGACGGCTCCGCCGCCACGCTTGAAATCGCGCGCCTCCCATACGAGGTACCGTCCGCCCGGGACGATCTCGCGGCGACAGGAGAATTTCCATGACGATCAGCGTCGGCGACCGGCTTCCCAACACCACTCTCGTCAAGGCCACCGCGGACGGCCCCGATCAGGTCGAGTCCGAGACCTTCTTCGCGGGCCGCAGGGTCGCGCTCTTCGCGGTCCCCGGCGCCTTCACCCCGACCTGCTCTGCCAAGCACCTGCCGGGCTTCGTTGAAAAGGAAGCCGCGCTGAAGGCCAAGAGCATCGACGAGGTCGCCTGCACATCGGTCAATGACGCGTTCGTGATGGATGCATGGGGCAAGTCGGCCGGTGCCGGCGACATTACGCTGCTCGCGGACGGCAATTGCGATTTCGCCAAGGCGGTCGGACTGACGATGGACGGCTCGGGCTTCGGCATGGGCACGCGCAGCCAGCGTTATTCGATGATCGTCAATGACGGCGTCGTTGAGCAGCTCAACGTCGAGGCCCCCGGTGAGTTCAAGGTGAGCTCCGCCGAGTACCTGCTTAGCGAGATCTGATCGCGTCGCGCTCCGTCATCCCCGCGCACGCGGGAATGACGGAGCTGGCGCCGCACGCGCGCCAGTCTTGCCTCCGTAATCTCGCCCGCGTAACACTGGGCGATGACAATCGCATCCGACCTGGTCGCCGAACTCGACCGCCTCTACCGCGCCTCCGTCGCGCGGCTCCAGTCCGCCATGAGTGCGTATATCGCCGACGGCACCGTGCCCGATCCGGCAAGCCGCAGCGATGGCTCGTTCGCCTATCCCGAAATCCGGCTGATCTACAAAGGCGGCATTGACCGCCCGACCCCGCTCCGCTCCTTCGGGCGGATGGTGAATCCCGGAGAATACCGGATCAGCGCGACCAAACCCGCGATCTTCGCCGATTATCTGACCGAACAGCTCACCCTGCTGATCGAGGACTATGACGTGGAGGTCGAAGCCGTCGAAGGGCGGCAGGAGATCCCCTTCCCGTACGTCATCGATCCCGGCCACGCGCTGAGCCTCGACGAAGTCTCCGCGACCGAGCTCGCACGGTTCTTTCCCGCCACCGAGCTCGCGCATATCGGTGACGAGATCGCCGACGGACTGTGGGTCGCGCAGGACGACACCCGCCCGCTCGCGCTGTTCGATGGCTTGCGCACCGATTTCAGTCTCGCACGGCTGCGCCATTACATGGGCACACCCGCCGAACACGCGCAGCGCTTCGTATTGTTTACGAACTATCACCGCTATGTCGATGAATTCGTTCGCTGGGCGGGTACCCAGCTTGGCGAAGGCAGCCGCTTCACGACGCTGTCGGGCGCAGGCGGGATCACGATCACGTCAGGGGACGATATCGACAAGATCATCTCGGACAGCGCATGGCGGCGGCATCAGATGCCCGCTTATCACCTGATGGCGGACGACCGCACCGGGATCACGCTCGTCAACATCGGCGTCGGCCCGTCCAACGCCAAGACGATCTGCGACCATCTTGCGGTGCTGCGTCCCGAGGCCTGGCTGATGATTGGGCATTGCGGCGGTCTGCGACCCAGCCAGCGGATCGGCGACTATGTGCTCGCGCATGCCTATCTGCGTGACGACCATGTGCTGGACGACGTGCTCCCGCCCGAGATTCCCGTCCCCGCGATCGCCGAAGTCCAGGTGGCGATGGCCAAGGCCGCCGAGATCGTCTCGGGCCAGTCGGGCGAGGACCTGAAGCGCCGGCTGCGTACGGGGACGATCGTCACCACCGACGACCGCAACTGGGAGCTGCGCTATTCGAAATCGGCGCTGCGGTTCTCGCTGTCGCGCGCGGTCGGCATCGACATGGAATCGGCGACGATCGCCGCGCAGGGCTATCGCTTCCGCGTTCCCTACGGCACGTTGCTCTGCGTCTCGGACAAGCCGCTCCACGGCGAGCTGAAGCTGCCGGGTCAGGCCAACCGCTTCTACGAACGCGCGATCAGCGAGCATCTGCGGATCGGGATCGAAACCTGTGAGCAGCTTCGCCAGGAGGGTGCCAAGCTCCACAGCCGCAAGCTGCGGGCGTTCGACGAGCCGCCGTTCCGGTAAGGCCTGCCGCGCGATTTTCGGAGCGCATCGCATGCCGATGCGTTACGCCCGCGGGATCATTTTGTGAGGGAGCATAGCCGTGGCCGACACCGACCCGCCTGAAACGGACGCCAAGAAGCCCGTCGTCACGCGCCGCCGCGCGCCGCGCAAGCAGTGCACCCAAGCCTGCCAAGCCCGTGGTTGCGCCGGCCGCGCCGGCACTCGACAAGCCGACACCCGAAAAGGCGGTCCCCGTCTCCCGCAAGCCCAAACCCGCCCCCAAGCCGCGCTCGACCAAGCGCAGCACGCCGCGACCGATATCGGCGCGCAAGACGCCGCCGCCCGTTGCCAAGCCGATCGACAAGGTCGGCGGCAAATGGGGTGCCGCCGCGATCGCGGGCGGCGTCGCGGTACTTGGCGCTGCCGCCGCGCTGCTGACGTTGCGCGGCAGCACGCCGAAGACGCCCAAACCCGCTGGCAAACACGCGCATCAGGCGGACGGTACGGATTCGTCTAAGTCGTTCGAAGCCGGGATTGCCGACGAAGGAACGATCCCGGAATAATCGTCCCTGGCCCCCACTGGGCCCCCGCGGATGCGGGGGCCCAGCTAGACCCAAAGCGCGCTTGCAGCCGTGGATCCCCGCCTTCGCGGGGAAACAGGATCGCCGCCAATTTCCTGAAGCTCACCAGCCGGTCGGCTTGCCCTTGTTCTGCACGTCGAGCCACGCCTTCAGCGGCCTGAAATACTCGACCAGCGCCGCGCCCGACATCTCGCGGCTGCCCGTGAACACCTGCAGCGCGTCGGGCCAGGGCTTGGATTGCCCCATGCTCAGCATCGCGTTCAGCTTCGTGCCTACCGCCTTGTTGCCGTAGAACGAGCAGCGATGCAGCGGCCCCGTCCACCCCGACTGCTCACACGCCGCCTTGTAGAACTGGAACTGCAGCACGCGCGCGAGGAAGTAGCGCGTGTAGGGCACCGCCGCCGGGATATGGTATTTCGCGCCCGCGTCGAACTTCGTCTCGTCGCGCGCGACCGGCGGCTTGATCCCCTGATATTGCAGCCGCATCTGGTCCCACGCCGCCTGATAGCCGGTCGTCGGAATCTGTCCCGAGAACACGCCCCAGCGCCATTTGTCGATCAGCAACCCGAACGGCAGGAACGCGACCTTGTCCATCGCCTGACGCAGCAACAGGCCGATATCCTTGTCCGCGCTCGGCACCCGCGCCTGATCGAGCAGTCCGATCTTCACCAGATAATCCGGCGTGATCGAGAGCGCGACGGTATCCCCGATCGCCTCATGGAAGCCATCGTTCGCGCCATTCTTGTACAGCATCGGCTGCGCCTTGTACGCGCGCTGATAGTAATTGTGGCCGAGCTCATGGTGGATCGTGACGAAGTCGTCCGCATTCACCTTGGTGCACATCTTGATGCGGATATCGTCCTGGTTGTCGATATCCCAGGCCGAGGCATGACAGATCACGTCGCGGTCCGCGGGCTTGGTGATTTGCGACCGCTTCCAGAAGGTCTCGGGGAGCGGCGCAAAGCCCAGCGACGAGTAGAAGCCTTCACCCTGCTTCACCATCTTTACCGCGTCATAGCCCTTGGCCTTCAGCAGCTCGCCCGTGTCGAAGCCGAGATCGCCAGCCCCCTTGGGGGCGACGATGTCATAGATATTGCCCCATTCCTGCGCCCACATATTGCCGAGCAGATCGCTGCGGATCGGCCCGGTCTTCGCCTGGACCGCATCGCCATATTTCTCGTTGAGCTTCCACCGCGTATAGGTGTGCAGCGACATGTAGAGCGGCTCGACCTCTTTCCAGATCTTGTCGGTCAGCGCGGCGAACTGCTCGGGGCTCATGTCGTAGCCCGACCGCCAGAGCGCGCCCACATCCTTGTAGCCGAGCTCGCGCGCGCCCTCGTTCGAGATCGCGGTCATCTTGGCATAGTCGCCGCGCATCGGCGCACCGACCGCGTCGTTCCAGCTCGTCCACATCTCCTGCAGCTTGGCGGGATCGCGGCTCTCGCCCATCGCCGCCTCGATGTCGGAGCCGTTGATCGGCTTGCCGTCGAGCGTCCCCATGCCCTTGCCGTAGGAGGACGACATCTTCGTCGTCAGCATCGACAGCTCGTCCGATGCGCCCGGCCGCGTCGGCGCGGGCAGCGTCAGCCCCCCGCGGAGCAGGTCGAGCTTGCGCTTCGTGTCGACCGACAGGCCCGGGACATTGGCGTATTTTGCCGCACCCAGCGCGTATTTGACGCCGAGATCGGTCATCTCCGCCCCCGACTTCGCCGCGAGCGCATCGGTATCGTCGGTGATGTAGGTCGCGTTCACCCACGCCACGCGCGCTGCGTCGACCGACTTGGCCGCAAATATCTTTTCCGCCTCGGCGACGAACGCATCCGCCTGCGCGGCGGTCGGGCTGGACGCGGCAGCGGTGGCCTGGGCACCGGCCACCGACGGCACGGCGCACAGCGCGCCGGCGAGAGCAAACATCGAAACGCTGAACCGAACCATCATCATCCCCTTATCGTGAGGCCCTGATGGATGATCCGCCGCCGGATGGTCAACCCGCCAGCCATGCCCCCTCCCGTCATGCTGACGAAAGTCAGGACCCAGGGTCACGGGGGGCGGCGCTGCTTGGCTCCGGGTCCTGACGTTCGTCAGGATGACCGGGCGCTATGCAGCAAGAAAGTCCGCGATCGCCTGGCCAAGCTCGGGCTTCACCACCGCGCTCATATGCCCGCCCGGCGTCGCGACATACTGGCCATGCGGCAGCACCGCGGCGAGGTCCGGTGCCGACCCGTTATCCTCGTCCTCCGCGCCGCACACCACCAGCGCCGGCTGCTCGATCGCCTTGACCGCCTCGATCGGTGTATCCGCAAAGGTCTCTAGGATCCCGAGCAATGCGACCGGATCGCCGCCCGTGGTCTTCAGAAACGCCTCGGCCAGCCACTCGGGCGTACCCTGGACATGCTTGCCCAAATTGGTGAGGATATTGCGGAAATGCCCCGCGCGCCGCGACGTCTCGGTCAGCCCCGCGAGCCCCATCCCCGAAAATATCACGCGCCCGGGGGTCGCGCCCGTCGCCAGCATTCGCGACGTCGTCCGCGCGCCCAGCGAATAGCCGCCAAGATCATAATCGGTCAGCCCGAGATGATCGACCAGCGCATGGCCGTCGAGCGTCAGCGCATCCGCGGGGTAGAATTCCAGCCCATGCGGCTTGCCGCTCTCGCCGTGCGCGCGCAGGTCGGGCATGATCACGCGGAACCCCTTGGCCGCGATCTTGGCGGCATGGCCGTATCGGATCCAGTTGGTGTTCGCGTCGGAGAAATAGCCGTGGATCAGCACCACCGGTCGCCCCTCGCCGACCTCGCGCCACGCAATCCGCGTGCCGTCGAAGCTCTCGAAATACTGCGTCTCGGTCGGGGAATGTGCCACGGATCCAGATCCCTATAATCTTAGGATGTTGCTGCCCCCGTCCGACACACGACACCGTGCTGTCAACCGGCACGAAGAGACGCGCTCCGAGGAGTATCCGCGACCCACCGCTACGTCATCCTGACGAAAGTCAGGATCCAGAGCCACGGATGCGGCGCTTGGTATCCTGGATCCTGACTTTCGTCAGGATGACGAGCGCCCATCGTTATGGCCCCGCCGCACGACGCCATCACAAAAAGGGGTAGTGTGACGCGCAAACTCCTTTAGCTAAGGGACAAGGATTGCGTCGAACGATCCATTGAGGATGCGCGAAGGGCCCGACCAAGGACCCGCAATGCCGCCATCTGCCGACGCCACCTTCCCCTCAGCCACCCTTCCCCTGGGACGCCCGCACAGCATCGCGGAGGATTTCTACGCGCTCGTCATCGGCTGTATCCTGCTGGTGATCGGGCTGGTCTTCCTGAAGGCGGCAGGGCTTGTCACCGGCGGGATCGCCGGGATCGCGCTGCTGCTGTCCTATCTGGTGCCCTTGCCGACCGGCGTCCTGTTCACGCTGATCAACCTGCCCTTCTTCCTGTTCGCGCATTACGCGATGGGCCGCCGTTTCGCGATCAAGACGATGCTGGTGAATGCCGGGATCGCCGCCTTCTCGACCTTCGCGGGCGGATCGATGCACGTCGATCAGATGCACCCGTTCTTTGCCGCGATCGTCGGCGGCACGGTGATCGGGCTCGGCATCCTCGTCCTCGCGCGGCATCAGGCCGGGGTCGGCGGCACCGGGGTCGTGACGCTGTGGCTGCAGCGCACGCGCGGCTGGAATGCGGGCCGCACACAGATCGCGCTCGACGTGGTGATCCTCGCCGCGGCGATTCCCGTGGTGAGCACGGGCCAGCTTCTCTGGTCGGTACTCAGCGCGGCGGCGATCAGCCTGATCCTGATCGCCTGGCATAGGCCGGGACGGTATATTGGGCACTGATCGCCACCGACCCTCTTCGTCATCCCGGGCTCGACCCGGGACCCAGAGTATCAAGGGCGACAGCCGTGGCCCTGGGTCCCGGGTCGAGCCCGGGATGACGGGAGGGCGGCACAGCCTCCCCCCAGATCAGTCCCTTACGCGTCCTTCTTCAGATGCCGTCGCCCGAGCAGCTCGGCGATCTGCACCGCGTTCAGCGCCGCGCCCTTGCGCAGATTGTCCGACACGCACCACAGGTTGATGCCGTTCTCGACGGTCGAATCCTCGCGCACGCGGCTGATGAAGGTCGCGAACTCGCCGACGCATTCGATCGGCGTGATGTAGCCGCCATCCTCGCGCTTATCGATCAGCATGACCCCGGGCGCCTCGCGCAGGATGTTCTGCGCCTCCTCGGCCGAGATCTCGTTCTCGAACTCGATGTTGATCGCTTCCGAATGACCGACGAAAACCGGCACCCGGACGCAGGTCGCGGTGACCTTGATCTTCGGGTCGAGGATCTTCTTGGTCTCGACCACCATCTTCCACTCTTCCTTGGTCGATCCGTCGTCGAGGAAGCTGTCGATGTGCGGGATCACGTTGAACGCGATCTGCTTGGTGAACTTCTTGGCCTCGGCCGGGTCGCCGACGAAGATGTTGCGGCTCTGCTCGAACAGCTCGTCCATGCCCTGCTTGCCCGCGCCCGACACCGACTGATAGGTCGCGACGACGACGCGCTTGATCTTGGCCGCGTCATGCAGCGGCTTGAGCGCGACGACCATCTGCGCGGTCGAGCAGTTCGGGTTGGCGATGATGTTGCGGACCTTGTAGCCGTCGATCGCGTCCGCATTCACTTCGGGCACGATCAGCGGCACGTCCGGATCCATCCGGTACAGCGACGAATTGTCGATCACGGTGCAGCCCGCCGCGGCGAACTTCGGCGCATAGACCGCGGTCGCCTCCGACCCGATCGCGAACAGCGCCATGTCCCAGCCGGTGGGGTCGAAATTCTCGATATTCTGGCATTTGATCTGCTTGCCGGTGTCACCGAAATCGACCATCTCGCCCTGGCTGCGCGACGATGCGACGCAGGCGATCTCGTCCGCCGGAAATTCACGCTCCGCCAGGATGTTGAGCATTTCGCGCCCGACATTGCCGGTCGCCCCTGCAACCACGATCCGATAACCCATTATGTCGTCCCTTGATGCCGCCGCGAAACGATCGCGACATTGCTGATTTTCATTCGGGCGCGTCCGTATACGTCTCCGACGCACCCTGCCAGATAACTTTATTTCGTCGCAGGCAAGCTCGTCCCTTCGCCGGTAACCGGTTTGTCCTTCACCGTCCGGTCGAGGAAGTTGAGGATCGTCCCCCAGACATGCTCGCTGATCCCCGGCCCCGCAACGCGGTGCGTATAGCCCGGGTAGAACATCATCTCGAACGGTGTCGCGGTCGCCTGCATCTTGGCCGCGACCTTGGTCGAATTGTCGAGGAACACGTTATCGTCCGCCATGCCGTGGATCAGCAGCAGCGGATCCTTGATCAGCGCCGCATCCTCGACCGCGGCCGACGTCGCATAGCTCGCCGGATCGGTCTTGGGATCGCCCAGATAGCGCTCGGTATAATGCGTGTCGTAGAGCTGCCAGTCGGTGACCGGCGCGCCCGACACTGCGGCAGCATAGACCCCCGGCGTCTTCTCCAGCATCTTCAGCGACATGTACCCGCCATAGGACCAGCCATAGGTCGCGATCTTGCTCGGCTCGACGAACGGCAGCGTCTTCAGATACTCCGCCCCGGCCAGCTGGTCCTCGACCTCGACCGTGCCCATCGCATGATAGATCGCGTCCTCGAACTTCTTGCCGCGGTTGTACGAGCCGCGATTGTCGATCTGGAAGAAGATCCAGCCTGATCGACCAGATATTGCGGCAGCGGCCCCTGCCAGCCGCGCGTGACCTGCTGGCCGGTGCCCGGGCCGCCATAATGCTGGAAGAAGACGGGATATTTCTTGCCCGGCTCGATCGGCGGGGTGATCATCTCGTAATAGAGCGTCGTGCCGTCCTTGGCCTTCAGCGTGCCGAACTTGGTCTGCTGATGGCTGGCGGCATAGGGATGATAGGGATGCCCCTCCTTCACCGCATTCTCGTTGATCCACGAAATCCGCTTGCCGGTCGCATCCGCCAGATAGACCTGGGTCGGCTGTGACGGGTTCGAGCGCGAGACGATGAACCGCGTGCCGGCACCGTCCATCGACGCGCTGTTCCACCAGCCGCTCTCGGTCAGCTTGGTGATCGCGTTCGGCTTGGCGATATCGACCGAATAGAGCTGCTGCTCCAGCACGTCGTCCTTGTTGCCCGTGAAGAACAACCGCCCCTTGGCCTGGTCGACGCCGACCAGCCCGGTCACGACCCAATCGCCCTTGGTCAGCTGCGTCCAGCGGCCTGCCGCGAACCGGTAGAGATGGCCATAGCCGCTGCGCTCCGACCGCCAGATCAGGCTGCCGTCCTTCAGCACGCGGTAGGCGTCCGACAGGTTCAGCCAGCTCTTCACCCCCGACTTCTCCGTGAACAGGATCGTCGACTTGCCCGTTGCCGGGTCGACGCGCAGCATCTCGAGCAGCTTCTGGTCGCGGCTCTGGCGCTGGACGAGCAACATCGTCCCGTCGGGCGTCCAGTCGACCCGCGCCAGATAGATGTCGGGATTGGTGCCCAGATCGACCTTCACCTGGCCCGACCCGTCGGGCTTCATCACGTACAGGTCGACCAGTGCGTTGGGCGTGCCCGCGGCGGGATAGCGCTGATCATAGACCTTGGTCCCCGTCGCGCCGATCGAGGCACGCGTGAAGATGCGCACCGGCGCCTCGTCGAACCGCTCGACCGCGACATAGCGCTCGTCGGGCGACCACCAATAGCCCGTGCGGCGATCCATTTCCTCCTGCGCGACGAACTCCGCCTCGCCGAAATGGACGGTGCCGCCCCCGCCCTTGGTGACCGCGCGCGCCTCGCCACCCGCCAGCGGCTGAACGACGAGATTCTGGTCGCGGACATAGGACACGAACCCGCCCTTGGGGCTGATCACGGGGTTGAGCTGGCCACCCGGTGTATCAGTCAGCCGCCGGACCTTGCCGTCGAGCGTCGCGATGTACAGGTCGCCGTCGAGCGGTACGAGGATCGACTTGCCATCGGGCGCCCAGTCATAGGCGACGATACCCTTCGACCCGGCGATCCGCGCGCGCTCGCGCTGCATCTTCTCGGCTTCGCTCAGCTCGGCGCCGGTGCGACGCTCTTCGAATCGACGAGCATCCGCTCCTGGCCCGTGGCGGTGTCGACCGCCCACAGGTCGAACCGCTCCTTCTCGTCCGCCCGGTTGCGCAGCGAGGTCAACAGCGCGCCGTCGGGCGACAGCCGTACCGCGCGCGGCTGCGGGCCCGACAGGTCGGGATTGCCGAACACCCGCGCCAGCGTCAGATCGCCGGCCGGGGCTGCAGCTGCCACGGGAGCCGCTGCCGGATCGCTCGGCGTTGCAACGCCGTCGGCGCCGCCTGCCGTTTGCGCGGACGCGCCGTCAGCAGCCATCGCGGCGGTTCCGACCGAAGCAAGTGCAAGCCCAAGCAACCATGTACGCATCCTATAGTCTCCGATGGACGGGCTCCAGCGCGGCGCCGGTGCCGCGCGCGTATCGCGGCGCGTCCCGCCCCCGTAAAGCCGTAAACCCCGCGTGATGCGCTCGCCCGCGGCCAAGTCGTCAAGCCCAAGCCGACCGGACCCGCCTGCGGATGGTTAGCAGCCGGTTAACGTCATGTGCACGCCGTCTTTACAGGTCGCGTGCAAGGACCTGCGACCGGACGTCCGCACGGATATGGTGCGCGGGCATCCCAGACATGACCGGGGACTAATGGCTTCGACGACGGCATCCATTGACGAAACACGGCCCGGCGCCTGGGACGTCGTCGCGCGCCTTGGCGCCGTCGACGGTGCTGTCGCGCACCCTCACGCGACGCGGCTGATCCAATCCGCCCCCGCCCAGCGCAACCTGTCAGATGCGGTGCACGCGTTCTGCGACGTCTATGGACGGCACCCCGGGATGATCGACGACGCCTTGCTGCGCGGCGCACAGTTGGGTTCGCTGCCCTGGCTCGAAACCGCAGCGACCGGGTTCGCGATCGAACGCGGCTATCTCGCCCAGCTGACCGCGGCCGTGGGGCCGTTGCCCTCGACACCGGGTCAGGCGGCGACCGAGGCCGCCCTCGCCGGCGTGCGCAACGCGCTGGAGATCCTGTCCGGTTCGGAGCGCGCCGGTTGCGCCACGGGGGCGGTGGCCGCGCTGCTCCACGACTGGGCAGTGACGCGCGATGTCCGACCTTGCCGC
>NZ_JRVI01000086.1:0-8429 GCF_000783375.1 Sphingomonas sp. Ant20 | reverse complement strand
GGGTGGCGGGCGTCGCTGCGGGCGCAGGCGCAGGTGCGGCGGTCGGGGCGGCGGCCGTCTCCGCCTGTTTCTCCTCCGTCGCGGGTCCTTCTGCCACCGGGCTGCGGGCGTCGGTCATGTCGTCCTCTCAAGTCGCGCACGGCGTTCGCGTCGTTGGCGTCGCACCATCAGGAAGACGAGATACCCGAACGTCCCTCCGGCGAGAATCGCGACCAAGCGGAAGACGTCGGCATAGGCAAGCACGTTTGCTTCGCGCGTCGTGGTCTGGGACAAAATCGCCGCGCCTTCCGCGCTGCGCAGCGTCGGATCGACGATCACCCGGCCGACCGCGGCGCCGCCCGCGGCGATGCGCTGCGCGACGATCGGGTCGGTCGGCGAGATCTGCTGGACGAGGGCGGCGCTGTTCGCCTTCTCGCGGACCACCTGATAGCTGCCGAGCAGCGCGGTACCGCCAAGCCCGCCGAGCGAGTTGATGATCCCGAACAGCGCGATGAAGCTGATGATGTGCCCCGCACCCTCCTTCAGCGCGCGCGTCATCCCGAACAGCAGCGCCGGGCCGAGGAAGAAGGTCGCGGAGAAGCCGATGATCGCCTGCGTCACGTACATTTGCGGCGCGCGCGTCAGGCTGGTCGCGTAGGAATCGAACCACGCCGCCACCGCGACGAGGCCGATCGCGAGCATGATCGGGTGGCCGAGCCGCTCGACGTCGAGCGTCACCGCGCTCGCGATCACGCCCGCGACCGAGGCGACGAAGATGATCAGGAAGAAGGGGATGAGCTGGTCGTTGTTCTGCCCCAGCACGGTCAGCAGGCCGACCGCGGCATAGGTCTGTTCGGACAGCACGATCCGCGCCATCACGATGACGACGGTGAAGCGCAATATGTCCGCGCTGCCGAGCCAGCGGGTGTTGAGCAGCGGGTTGACGCGGTGATGCTCGACGACGATCGCGGCGGCGAACATCGGGATCGCGACGATCAGCGCCCAGCCGATCCACGGCGCATTGGTCCACCACAGGATCCGCCCGAGCCCGAGCACTGCGGCGAACAGCGCGGTCGACCCGGCAAACAGCACGAAGGTGAGGAAGTCGAGCGGCTCGAACGCCTTGCTCCGCGTCGTCGGCGGCAGCCGCAGCGCAGCGACCGCGGCGAGCGACAGCAGTGCGAGGCCCAGCTCGAACAGGTACAGGGTCCGCCACTGCGACATGGCGAGCAGGTCGGGCGAGAACAGCCGCGCGAGCGGCGTCGCGCATTGCGGGATGCCGATGCCGAGCACCACCGCCTTCAGCCGCCATTTCGCGGGCAGCGACTGCATCACATAATAGAGGCACAGGCTGCTGAGCGCGGCCCCCGCCATCCCGCTGATCGCCCGCACCGCGATCGCGGTGGCGAACCCGTGGACGAACAGATGCGCGAGCGTCACCAGCACGTAGAGCGTGAGGAAGATCAGCGCGAAGGGCCTGAGCCCGAACTGCGCGCGGAACTTGATCATCAGCAGGTTGATGCTGACGTTGGTCATCACATAGACCGTCGGCAGCCACGCGATCTCGGCGGGATCGAGCCCGAGCGCGCCCTGCAGCGTATAGGTGTTCGCACTGATCAGCGCATTGCCGAACCCGACCGTCAGTCCGAGCAGGATGCCGATCAGCGCATAGGCGATCTGGCGATGCCGCGGATGCGCGGGCGAGCCCGGTGAGCCGGGGAGGACGGGCAGTTCGTGCGGTGCGAACGTCCAGTCTTCCTCGCTCAGGAAGCGTCTGATTCTCCGGGCGATCATGGTCGCTGTCTTGTGGCATGATCACGGAGGCGCGTCATCCGGGAAGACGGGGCGCGGCGAGCGATTTTCCCAGGGAAAACACCACCCCGGCGAAGGCCGGGGCCCAGTTGGGGGACGGCGGTAACAGCGGGCCGCCCTCCATTACTGCGACCTTTCCAACTGGGCCCCGGCCTCCGCCGGGGAGGTGCGCATTTCCAACGCTCGCCCCCCCCATGCTGCACCGCAGCGGAACATCCCAGCACCCGCACCGTTGCGCTGTCATGCGCATATTCAGATCGCTCCACATACCACCCGAATGGGTCTGGCTGGAAAGCGTCGCCGTGGTCTCGGCGGCGGTGCTCTTCGCGTTGATCGCACACTGGCTGACGATGCGGATCGCCGGCCATGCACAGCGGCGGTCGACCGCCAAGACCGACGGCCTCGTCCTCGCGCGCGTCCGCCGGCCGTTGCGCGCGGTGTTCGTCGCGGTCAGCGTCGCGTTCGTCGCGCGGATCCTGCCGATGGATGACGATATCGAGGAATTGTGGAAGCAGCTGCTCGGCTTCCTCGTCCCCGCTCTGCTCGGCTGGCTCGCAGTCGCCGCCCTGCGCGCATTCCAGGACGTGATCGAGATCCGCTCGGACATCACCGTCGAGGACAATCTGCGCGCGCGGCGCAAGCGCACCCGCGCGGCGATCCTCGGCCGGATCGGCACCTTCTTCATCATCTTCATCAGCGTCTGCCTGATGCTGCTCAGCGTCCCCGGCATCCGCTCGATCGGCGTCACGCTGATGGCGTCGGCGGGTATCGCCGGCCTCGTCGTCGGTGCCGCCGCCCAGCCTGCGCTCAAGAACCTGATCGCCGGCGTGCAGATGGCGTTTACCGAGCCGATCCGGCTCGACGACGTGTTGATCGTCGACGGCGAATGGGGGCGCGTCGAGCAGATCAACCTGACCTTCGTCGTCATCAAGATCTGGGACGAGCGCCGCCTCGTCGTGCCGGTGTCGAAGTTCCTCGAACAGAGCTTCCAGAACTGGACGCGCGAGACCAGCCAGCTGATGGGCTCGGTCTTCTGGTATGTCGATCCGTCGACCGACGTGCCGCGGCTGCGCGAGAAGCTCGCCGAAGTGGTGAAGGCCAATCCGCGCTGGGACGGCCGGTTCTTCAACCTCCAGGTCACCGACATGAAGGCCGACGCGGTCGAACTCCGCGCGCTGATGACCGCCAAGAACGCCTCGGTCGCGTTCGACCTGCGCTGCGACGTGCGCGAGGCGATGCTGGCGTATATCACGGCGGAAATGCCCGAGGCGATGCCCCGCGGGCGCCTGCTGATGGCCCCGGACCCGGTGCGCGGCACCGCGTCGTAACGCGGGCGCGGCGTACGACACCCAAAACCCGTCACTCTGACGTTGGTCAGGATGACGGGTCTTGGGGAGAACCCGTCACCGCTCGGCGTCATCCCGACCCAAGCCGTCATTCCCGCGGAGGCGGGGATCCATATTGGCTGGCCGTGGAGAGGACTCGCGGGGGTAGCCAGTCTGGATCCCCGCCTGCGCGGGGATGACGAAGCTAGTTACGCCTCGACATGCTCCGGCGCATCTTCAAGCGCGGTGATGAACAGTTCGCACCACCACATCACGTCCTCCTTGCGGACGTTGTCGATCAGCTTCTCCCAGCGCGCCTTGCGCTCCGCGAGCGGCATCTTGAGCGCGCGGGCGATCGCGTCGGACATCTCCTCCGGGCTGTACGGATTGACCAGCACCGCATCCGACAGCTGCGCCGCCGCGCCCGCGAACTGCGACAGGATCAGCACGCCGGGATCCTCGGGATCCTGCGCCGCGACATATTCCTTCGCGACCAGGTTCATCCCGTCGCGAAGCGGCGTCACCAGCCCGACCCGCGCCGCGCGGTAGATCCCCGCGAGCACGTCGCGCGGGAAGCCCTGGTTGACGTAGCGGATCGGCGTCCAGTCGATGTCCGAAAACTCGCCGTTGATCCGCCCCGACATCGAATCGAGGTTCGCGCGGATCTCCTGATAGGTGTCGACCTTCTCGCGGGAGGGCGGCGCGATCTGGAGCATGTAGACCAGCCCGCGGTGATCGGGGTGCGACGCGAGGAACCGCTCATAGCCCGAGAAGCGCTCGGCCAGACCCTTCGAATAATCGAGCCGGTCGACCCCGACGATCAGGCTGCGCCCGGTCGCCGACATGTACATGCGCTCCTTGGCATGGCGCGCGGTGTCGCTGCTCGCGGACTTTTCGAAATCCGCGGTCTCGATCCCGATCGGCGTGGTGATCGCCTTGATCGTGCGGTCGCCGACCGTCACCCAGCCATCCTCGCCGACCACGCCGTCGAGCTGGCTGGTGACGTAATGCAGGAAGCTGTCGAGCCAGTCCTGCGTCTGGAACCCGACCACGTCGTACGCGAACATCGATTCGACCAGCGCGCGGTGGCTCGGCAGCGACAGCAGCATGGCCATCGGCGGCCAGGGGATATGGAGGAAGAATCCGATCTTGTTCTCGACCCCTAGCTTGCGCAGCTCGCGCCCCAACGGGACGTGATGATAGTCGTGCACCCAGACGAGATCGTCGGGCTCGATCAGCGGCAGCACCGTCTCGGCAAAGCGCTTGTTCACCCGCGCATAGCCGCTGGAGAAATCGCGTTCGAACTCGGTCAGATCGATCCGGTAATGGAACAGCGGCCACAAGGTCCGGTTCGCATAGCCGTTATAATATTCGTCGAAATCCTGTTCCTCCAGGTCGATCGTCGCGGTGGTGACGCCCTTGCCCTGCTGGAAGTTGATATGCCCGGTAAAGGTCTCGGTGGTCGCGCCCGACCAGCCGAACCAGACCCCGCCCTTTTCGCGCAACGCCGCGAGCAGCGCGACCGCGAGGCCGCCCTGGTTGCCCGACGGCGCGTCGACCGATTGCACGCGATTCGAAATGACGACCAGGCGACTCATCGTACGGCGCTCCAGGGTTTGCTGAGGAGGACGGCGCAGTTGATCAGCCCCACCAGCGAATAGGTTTGCGGATAATTGCCCCACAGCTCGCCGGTATTGGGGTCGATATCCTCGGACAGCAGCCCCGCGGGCGTGCGCCGCGCGACCATTTCGGCGAACAGCGCGCACGCATCGGCGGTGCGGCCGGTCGCGTGCAGCGCCTCGATCAGCCAGAAGGTGCAGACGTTGAACGCGGTATGCGGCAGGCCGAAATCATCCTCGGTCGCATAGCGCAGCATGTGGCTGCCGCGGCGGAGACCCTCTTCGACCGCCTTCAGCGTCGACTGGAAACGCGGATCGTCGGGCGCGAAGAAACGCAGGTCGAGCAGCTGGATCAGGCTCGCGTCGAGATCGTCGCCGCCGAACGTCGCGGAGATGCGCTGAGTCTCCTCGCGCCACGCCGAGGTCTCGATCGTCTTGCGGATCGTGTCCGCGCGCGCGTTCCAGAACGTCCGGCGATCCTCGAGCCCGAGCACGCCCGCCGCATTGGCGAGCCGGTCGCACGCCGCCCAGCACATCGCCGCGGAATAGGTGTGGACATGCGCCTTGGTGCGCAGCTCCCACAGCCCCGCATCGGGCTTGTCATAGGTCTCCCAGGCGCGGTCGCCGACGAGTTCGAGGCTCTTGAAATCCTCATGGCTCGACATGCGGAACAGCCGCTGGTCGAAGAACGCCTGGACGTCGGACAGGATGATCTGGCCGTACGCGTCGTGCTGGATCTGCTCGTATGCCTGGTTGCCGACGCGGACCGGACCCATGCCGCGATAGCCCGGCAGCGCGGGCGCGACGCGCTCGACCAGGGTCGCCTCGCCGCCGACGCCGTAGAGCGGCTGGACATGCCCGCCCTTCGACGCGTCGACGATGTTGCGCAGATATTCGAGATACCCCTCGAGCACGTCGAGCGCGCCGAGCCGGTTGAGCGCCTGCACCGTGTAATAGGCGTCGCGGATCCAGCAATAGCGGTAATCCCAGTTGCGCTCGGACCCCGCATGTTCGGGGATCGACGTGGTAAGCGCGGCGACGATCGCGCCGGTCTCCTCGTGCTGGCACAGCTTCAGCGTGATCGCTGCGCGGATGACAACGTCCTGCCATTCGACCGGGGTCGCGAGCCCACGCACCCAGTGGCGCCATTCGTCCTTGGTCCGCGTTAGCATCGCCTCGGCCGCCTCGTGCAGCACGCCGGCAAAGCTCTCGTCGGGCCCCAGGAATAGGTGCATCGGCCGTTCGAGACGGAACCAGCGCTCGCCGACGATATGCCCGACCGGCGCATCGGTGGTGAGCCGCAGCGTCTGGTCGTCCATCAGGAACCGGATATGGTTCGAGCCCTGCGTGTGATCGGTGGGCTTACCCCAGTTGGTCGCGACGCGCAGGCGGATGCGGATCCGCGGGCTGCCTGCGACCGGCTTGACGATCCGCACGAAGCTGGTCGGGCGATAGGTCCGCCCCTCGCGCACGAAGCGCGGGCAGAAATCGGTGACCTCGACCGCGTTGCCCGCCTCGTCCTCGTGCCGGGTGACCAGGATCGGGGTGTTGCGGATATAGGTCTGAGTCGTCTTCGCGCTGCCCTCGAGCTCGATCGCCCACAGCCCCGTCTCGGGGGCGTCACCACCGAGCAGCGCGCAAAAGGCGGGGTCGCCGTCGACCCGGGGCACACAGCCCCAGACGAACGTGCCGGTGCGGTCGATCAGCGCGGAGACCTGGCAATTGCCGATCGGCCACAGGTTCATGTCCGGCGTCGGGTTGCTGTCGGACGGGCGGGGGGCGAGCGGGGTAGCGGTCATCATGATTCCAATATGGCGGCAATCCAGCCGCGAAGGGCTGCGACATCGTCGAGGCGGTAGGTGGCGGCGGTAGGGCGTTCGGGGCCGATCAGGATGCCCGCACCGCCCAGCGCGTGTGCGGCGACGAAACCATCCTCGTCGGTGACGTCGTCGCCGAAGAAGAACGGGCGGCTGCGACCAGCGCCGGCGCGGCGATCAGGTCGCGCAGCGCCGCGCCCTTGTCGCCGGGAGTGCGCAGCTCGACCATCATCTTGCCGCGCTGAAGCGTCAGGCCGTGCGTGCGGGCGAGCTCTTCGGCAAGGCTCACCGCATCCGCCTCGAACGCCGGCGCCATCCGGTAATGCAGCCCGGCGCCGAGCGATTTCGCCTCATAGACCAGCGCATTCGCCTCGGCATAGGCGCGCAGCGCCTCCGCGGCGGTTTCGAGCGAGGCGGGGCGTTCGGCGGCGACATGGCCGTCCTCGGGCGTGCGGCGTTCGGCGCCGTGGCTGCCCGCAACCGCGAACCGGCGCGCATGCTGGCCGAGCATCGCGTCGAGCTGCGCGATCGACCGCCCGCTGATGATCGCGACGCGCGCCGGGAAGCGCAGAGCGAGCCGGTCGAGCTGGTCGAGCAGACCTTGGTCGACGACCACCGCATCGGGGGTCGGGGCCAGATCGACCAGGGTGCCATCGAAATCGAAGAACAGGCTGGCGTCGTCGCGGACGTGCGGCGGGGGTGCGAGGACTTCAGTCGCAGGCTGGCGTTCGGCAAGCATGGTCGTCTAACCCCCGGCTGTGACGCTCCGTTCCGCTGCACTGCAAAATTGGAACGGGTGCGGTTCGATTGCCGTCATAGCAGGGCTTGGGGTTCGGGGCGATGCTTCGGGGCCGTCACGCCCTTCTTCGTCATCCTGACGAAAGTCAGGACCCAGAGCCACGAGCGTCACGCTTTGTTACCCTGGGTCCTGACTTTCGTCAGGATGACGGGCGAGAGGCCACCCACCCACAGCTCGCCCCGGTTGCGACAGGTTGCGACACGAAACCACTGGACGAGGGAAGGGGCATTGCGTCATGCCTGCCGCCCATGTCCCGCGTCCGAGCTTTCCTCCTCATGCCCGTCCTGCTCGCCGGCTGTTCGGTCGGGCCGGATTATCGTCCGAAGGCGGCGGCCGAGCTAGGGGTGCCCGACGCCTATTCCGTCACCCCCGCGACCAGCCCCGAGGACCTGACACGCTGGTGGCAGCGGTTCGATGACCCCGTGCTCGGCCAGCTCGTCGAACAGGCGGCGGCGACCAATCTCGACATCGCGCAGAGCGTCGCCCGCCTCCGCCAGGCGCGCGAGAGCCTGGTCCAGAACCGCGCGTCGCTGCTCCCCACGCTCAGCGGCTCGGGCGGCTATCAGCGCAACGAGAATCTGCGCGGCGGCGGCCGGTCGTTCACCTTGCCCGACGGCACCGTCGTCGACACCGGTGGCGGCGGCACCAACAGCTTCACGCTGGGGGCAAGCGCCAGCTACCAGGTCGGCGTATTCGGCGAGATCCGCCGCACGATCGAGGCGAGCCGCGCGGAATATGCCGCGTCGGGCTTCGACTACGCGACCGTGCTGATCTCGATCGAGAGCGAGGTCGCGCGCAACTATGTGCTCGCCCGGCTGTATCAGCAGCAGCTCGCCAATGCGCGCGCGTCGCTGACGATCCAGGACGACAATCTCGAAATCGCCGGGTTCCGCGTCCAGGCAGGGCTCGTCTCCAGCCTCGACCAGGAACAGGCGCGTGCGCAGCGGGCGCAGACCGCCGCGACGGTCCCGAGCCTCGACCAGCAATATGCCGCAGCCGTCGCGCGGATCGGCGTGCTGACCGGACAGGCACCGGGCGCGCTCCGGCCGCTGCTCGCGCCGGTCAAGCCGATCCCGGT
>NZ_JRVI01000085.1:0-35908 GCF_000783375.1 Sphingomonas sp. Ant20 | reverse complement strand
GCTTTCGTCGGCGGGGCGGTGCGCGACACGCTGCTCGGCTTGGCGCCGGCCGATACCGGCGCGATCGACATCGACATCGCGACGAGCTTTCCTCCGCAGGAGGTGCTCGAACGGCTCGAGGATGCGCGGATCCGCGCCGTGCCGACCGGGCTCGCGCATGGCACGATCACCGCGGTGACCGAGGGGGGAACCGTTGAGATCACGACGCTACGCCGCGACGTCGCGACCGATGGGCGGCATGCGACGATCGCTTATACCGATGACTGGCGCGAGGATGCGGCGCGCCGCGATTTCACGATCAACGCGCTCTATGCCGATCCCGTCAGCGGTGAGATCTTCGACTATTTCGGTGGCCTGGACGATCTGTCCGCAGGCGCGTGCGCTTCATCGGCGATCCGTTGCAGCGAATTGCGGAGGATCATCTGCGGATTCTGCGCTTCTTCCGCTTTCACGCCCGGTTCGGCATCGAGATCGACGCCGCCGGGCTGGAGGCGTGCACGGCCCGCGCGAACGACCTGATGGCGCTGTCCCGCGAGCGGATCGCTGCCGAACTGCTCAAGCTTCTCGTCGCGGCACGCGCCGTTGCGGTGATCGCGCTGATGGTCGAGCGCGGCATCTGGCGCGCGGTGCTGCCCGAGATCGACGCCGACGGGGTCGACCGGCTTGCCACGCTGGTCGATCACGAACATGCCGCCGGCATTGCGCCCGATCCGATCCGCCGTCTGGCCGCACTGATCCCCGCCCGCGACGGCGATGTGGTCGCTGCACGGTTGAAACTGTCAAACACCAATCGCAAACGCGTCGTCGCGGCGACGCAGGGCATTGGCGACGAGGGCCCGCGCGCACTCGCCTATCGCCACGGCGTGGCTGGCGCGATCGACCGGTTGCTGATTGCAGGCGCGGACGTCGCGCCGATCGCCGACTGGTCGCCGCCGGCATTTCCGATCAGCGGCGGCGCGCTGGTCGAACGCGGCCTCCGCAAGGGGCCCGACGTAGCCGCAATGCGTCGGCGGATCGAGACCCAGTGGATCGCGGAGGGCTTTCCCGATCAGGCCCGGGTCGATGCGATCGCGGACAAGGCGGTCACCGAGACGCTCGCCTGAGCCTTCAGGCCAGGATCGGGACCCGGCTGAAGATCGACTCGAACGCCTGAGCCGCCTCGAGCGGCCGCGCGAAGACATAGCCCTGGCCATAGGTGCAACCGAGCGCCGCGAGCGTCTGGGCCAAGTCGCCCGTCTCGATCCCCTCCGCGGTCGTCTGCATGTTGAGCGCCTGCGCGAGACTGAGGATCGCACGGACGATCGACACCTTGTCACGGTCCGCCAGCATCCCCGTCACGAAGCTCCGGTCGATCTTTAGCACATCGATCGGCAGTTTCTGGAGATAGGCGAGATTGGAATAACCGGTGCCGAAATCGTCCATGGCGAGCGTCGTGCCGAGATCCTTCAGCGCGTGCATCGCCTGCGCGATCCGGTCCGGGTCGGACACGATCGCGCTTTCGGTCAATTCGAGTGTGAACCGATCGCCGCCGAGTCGCGAGCGAGACAGCGCCGACTCGACCACCGGCGCGATCGCATCGCGCTGCAGCTGGATCGCGGACAGGTTCACCGCGACGCGAACACCGCAATGCCCGCCGGCACGCACGTCCCACGCCGCCAGCGTCCGCGCCGCCGCATCGATCGCCCAGCGCCCCAGTGGAACGATCAGGCCCGATTCCTCGGCAACCGGAATGAACTGTGTCGGCGGGATCTCGCGACCATCCTCGTCGGTCCACCGCGCCAGCGCCTCGAACGCGACGATACGCCCGGTCGCGAGATCGCAGATCGGCTGATAGGCAAGCCGCAGCCGGTCATTCTCGATCGCGCGACGCAGCGCGGTCTCCATGCCGAACTGTTCGCGCGCGATCACGAATTCCTGGCGCTGATAGCATTCGGTCCGACCCGTCGCTTTGCCGCGCTTCACCGCGAACTGCGCGTGGCGGATCATCTCGGCGGTGTCGCCGGTCTCGTCCCGGCCATAGGCGATGCCGATCGAGCATTCGACGCGGATCTCGTAATCGGTCAGGCGGAACGGCGCGATCAGCGCGCGCTGGATCCGGTCGGCGAGACGCAGTGCCTCTGCCGGATCCTCGTCGATCGTCATCAGCACCGCAAACTGTCCGCCGCCGACCCGTGCCAGCGTATCGCGCACCCGCAGCGCGCCCTTGATCCGCCGCGCGACGGTAATCAGCATCTCGTCGCCGACCAGCGATCCCAGACACGCGTTCAGCCGCCCGAACCGGTCGATATCGATCGCCAGGACCGCGCGAGCGGCGTGATCCTCGACCGCCTCGACCAGATCCTCGAACCCTTCGCGGTTGAGCAACCCGGTCAGGCTGTCAGTCGTCATCTCGCGCCGCATGCTGCGTTCGGTATGGATCTGCGAGGTCCGGTCGACGAAGCTCAGCGTGCACCGGTCGTGGATCGCTGCGCTGCTCCGCGCGATCGTCACGCGGTAATGCCGGCAATCGATCGTGTCACCAAAGGCCCAGTCGAAGTCGAGTCGGGTCTGCGACGTCAGCAGAAAGGCGATGATCCGATCGCCCAGATCGGCGATCATCGGCGACCGCGTCGCGACGACGCCCAGCCCGGCGAGGCGATAGGCCCGGTTCATCGCGAACAGCTCTAGCCCACCGTTCTCGAGCGTCAGGTGGACCATCGGAATCGGGCTCAGCTCGAGGCCGCGCGCGACGAGTTCAGCCGAGACGGTTGCCGGTTGTTCGGCCTCGTGAAGAACCCATTCCATAGTCCTGCCTAACCCGGCTTCGTTAAGGCCGCGTGAAATTTACAAAAAGACCCAAAACGAGTACGATTATTTCAACGCCGGTTCAGACAGCCCGGCACCAGTCCGCAACGACCCGGCCACTGGCCCCCGATTTACCCTGGAGTCAGATCGCGATGGGCAGCACGCATCGCCTTAGCATAGACGAATTTCAGCCGAATCGGTTGTCGCGGGGGAAACCTGTGGGGGGCATCCGCCCGGCCGCACCGCGCGCCGTGCGCCACGGCCCCAGATCCGCCTCGGTCCGCGTGCGTTTGGTTTCGCCGCCCATCGCCCAGCTCAAGCCGTTGGCGAACACGAAGGTGATCGCATCGGCCAGCCCGCCGTCACGGTAGCGCTGGAGCTGCACCCCCTGCCCGCGATTCATTTCGACCAGCTCGTTGATCGGGAACACCAGCAGCTTGCGGTTGTCGCCGATCGCCGCGACATAATCGTCCGCGGGGTCGACCGGGCGGACCAGCTTCACCTTCTCGCCGATCCGCGGCGTCATCACCGTCTTGCCCTTGCGGGTCTCCGCGATCACGTCCGCCGCCGTCGCGATGAACGCGCGGCCATCGGTTGCAGCGACCATCAGCTTGGCCTGCCGCGCCGCGGGCAAGAGCGCGACGATTCCGACGCTGCCGTCCAGGTCGATCATCGCGCGCACCGGCTCGCCAAAGCCGCGCCCGCCCGGCAGCTTGTCCGCCGCCAGCGTGAAGAACCGCCCATTCTCGGCCGCGAGCAGCAGCTTGTCGGTCGTCTGCGCATGGAAGGCGAAGGCGGGGCCATCGCCCTCCTTGAACTTCAGCGCCTCGGGGCTGGCCAGATCATTGTGCCCGCGCATCGCCCGGATCCAGCCGCGCTGTGACAGGATCACCGTGATCGGCTCGCGTTCGATCATCGCCTCGAGCGGAATGTCGCGGGTCGGCGCAGCCTCCTCGATCGTCGTGCGGCGTTTGCCGAGCAGCGTCTCCGCGCCATAGCGGTCGCGGATCTTGCGCAGGTCCGCCTTCATCCGCTTCTTCTGCAGCTTGGGATCGGCGAGCAACGCGGTCAGCGTCGCCTGTTCCTTGTCGAGCTTGTCGCGCTCGGTCTTGATCTCGAACTCTTCGAGCCGGCGAAGCGACCGCAGCCGCATGTTCAGGATCGCCTCCGCCTGACGATCGGTCAGGTTGAACTCTGCGATCATCACCTTTTTCGGCTCGTCCTCGGTGCGGATAATCTCGATCACGCGGTCGAGATTGAGATAGGCGATCAGATAGCCGTCGAGCAGCTCGATCCGGTCCGCGATCTTCTCGAGCCGATGCTGGGTGCGCCGGGTCAGCACCACGAACTGATGCTCGACCCAGGCCGCCAGCGCCTCGCGCAGCGACATCACGCGCGGCGTGCGGTCCTTGTCGAGCACGTTGAGGTTGAGGCTGACCCGCGTCTCGAGATCGGTCAGCCGGAACAGCCCGTCCATCAGCACCTGCGGATCGACCGTGCGGCTACGCGGCTCCAGCACGATGCGGATCTCGGCGTCCGATTCGTCGCGGACATCGGCGAGGATCGGCAGGCGCTTCGCGTTGATCAGGTCGGCGATCTGTTCGATCAGCTTGCCCTTCTGGACGCCGTACGGGATCTCGGACACGATCAGCGTCCACATCCCGCCCTTTTCGCGCTCGATCTCCCAGCGCGCGCGCACCCGGAACCCGCCGCGCCCGGTGGCATAGGATTCACGGATCACAGCTGGCGGATCGACGACCAGCCCGCCGGTCGGAAAGTCCGGCCCCGTCACATGCGCCAGGATCGCATCATTGTCGGCATCGGGCTGATCGACCAGCAGGATCGCCGCCTCGATCAGCTCGGCGGCGTTGTGCGGCGGGATGCTCGTCGCCATCCCGACCGCGATCCCGCTCGCGCCATTGGCGAGCAGATTGGGGAACATGCCGGGGAACAGCTCGGGCTCCTCGTCCTCGCCATTGTAGGTCGGGCGAAGATTGGCCGCATCCTCGTCGAGACCGTCCATCAGGTCGACCGCAACCTGCGTCAGCCGCGCCTCGGTATAGCGGTACGCGGCGGCATTATCCCCGTCGATATTGCCGAAATTGCCTTGCCCGTCGACGAGCGGATATCGCAGCGAGAAGGTCTGCGCGAGACGGACCATCGCGTCATAGACCGACTGGTCGCCATGCGGATGATATTTGCCGATCACGTCGCCAACGACGCGCGCGCATTTCTTGTAGCCCTGGCTCGGATCGAGCTTCAGCAGTCGCATCGCCCAGAGCAGCCGCCGGTGCACCGGCTTCATCCCGTCGCGCACATCGGGCAACGACCGCGCGGTGATCGTCGAGAGCGCATAGACGAGGTACCGCTCGCTCAGCGCGCTGTCGAAGGGGGCGTCGACGATGGAATCGAAGGGATCTTTGAAATCGGTGACCATAGTTGCCTTGTGGATAGCAAGCGCGGCCCAAAGGTTCCACTGTTGTTCTCACCACCCCGACCAGAACGTCCTGTCCTCATCCGCTCCCCGTCACCCTGACGAACGTCAGGACCCACGAGCCAAGCCCTCAACCGATATTGCGCCAACCCGCAACGTCCGCCACCGTCACGCCACGACCGCTCCCGCGTCCCTCACCCACTCCCCGAAAGGCCACGCAACCCCATGATCCGCCTTGCCTTTCTCGCGCTGGCCGCCATCTCCACACCGGTGATCGCCGAACCGCCCGCACCCAAGCTCCTGATATGGCCCGACCTCGTCAAACGCCCGAAGCCCAGCCCCGACGCGACCATCGCCTATGGTCCCGACCAGATGCAGAAGGTCGATGTCTGGCGGCCGAAGGGCAAAGGCCCCTTCCCGGTCGTGGTGATGGTCCATGGCGGCTGCTGGACGACGAGCATCGCCGATCGCAGCCTGATGAACTGGGTCGCGGACGATCTTCGCAAGAACGGCATCGCGGTCTGGAACATCGATTATCGCGGCGTCGACCGCGCCGGCGGGGGTTATCCGGGGACCTTCGAGGACGCGGCGAAGGCGACCGACGCGCTCACTGCGAACGCGGCGACCTTCAGTCTCGACACGCGCCGCATCGTTGCGATCGGCCATTCCGCCGGTGGCCATCTCGCGCTCTGGCTCGCCGCCCGCGCAAAGATTCCGGCTGCCAGCCCGCTCCACAGCAGCGCGCCGCTCCGCATCGACCATGTCATCAGTCTCGGCGGCCTGCCTGATCTTGAGGCGACGGCGGCCACCCCCGCCAATGGCTGCGGCACGGAGGTCGTCGCCAAGCTCGTCGGCACGCCCAGCGCGCCCCGCGCGGACGTGTACGCCGACACCTCAGTGCCGCGCCTCCTCCCGCTCGGTATCGCGCAGGACCTCGTCAACGGCCGCGAGGATCGGATCATCCCCTTCCCCTTCGCCACCGATTATGTCGCCAGGGCGAAAGCCGCAGGCGACACCGCCGTCCTCCACACCATCCCGGCGACCGGCCATGTCGAACTCGTCGCACCCGAGACGCCCGCTTGGGCGGAAGCGAAACGGCTGATCGCGGCCGCCCTGAAATGAACCGAAACCCGCCCGCACCGACAAAGGCCCGACCATGACCCTCGACGAAGCCCGCGCGCTCGACGCCGCCGATCCTCTGGCAGCGTACCGGGAGCAGTTCGCGCTGCCCGAAGGCGTCATCTATCTCGACGGCAATTCGCTCGGCGCGCTCCCCAAGGCGACGCCCGCCGCACTTGCCGACGTCGCGACCCGGCAATGGGGCGACCGGCTGATCCGCAGTTGGAACGAGGGCTGGATCGACGCACCGCAGCGGATCGGCGCGAAGATCGCCCCACTGATCGGCGCCGCCGCCGACGAGGTGATCATCGGCGACACGACCTCGACGCATCTGTTCAAGGCGCTGGTCGCGGCGTTGCGCGCCAATCCCGACCGCCACACGGTGCTGAGCGAGGCCGGCAATTTCCCGACCGACCTCCATATCGCCGAGGGCGCGGTCGCCTGCGTCCCCGCGCCCGGCTGAAGGTGGTCGCGCGCGCGGATCTCGCAGAGGCGCTCGACGAGGACACCGCGGTGCTGCTGCTCACCCATGTCCACTACAAGACCGGCGAGCGCTTCGACATGACCGCATGGACCGCCCGCGCCCACGATGCCGGCGCGTTGATGCTCTGGGACCTCAGCCACAGCGTCGGCGCGGTGCCGATCAATCTGAACGGCGCCGACGCCGATCTGGCGGTCGGTTGCACGTATAAATATCTTAACGGCGGCCCCGGCGCGCCCGCCTTTATCTATGTCGCGACGCGCTGGCAGGACAGGCTCGCCAGCCCGCTGTCCGGCTGGATGGGCCACGCCGCGCCCTTCGCGTTCGAGGACGCTATCGCCCCGCGCCGGGGATGAAGCGCTGGCTCGCGGGCACCCCCGCGATGCTGTCGACCGCCGCGCTCGAAACCGCGCTCGACCTTTGGGCGGACATCGACCAGCACGCCGTCGCCGCCAAAAGCGCGCGTCTGTTCGACATCCTCGCCGCCGCCGGCGACGCGCTCGGCCTCGACTGCGTCAGCCCGCGCGATCCCGCCCAGCGCGGCAGCCATATCAGCTTCCGCCACCCCCATGCGCATGCCATCACGCAGGCGCTCATCGCGCACGGCGTCATCGGCGACTTCCGCGACCCCGACATCCTCCGCCTCGGCCTGACCCCGCTCTATCTCAGTTATGAAGACGTCTGGTGCGCGGGCGAGATGCTGAAAAAGATTGTCGAAACAGGAGAATGGCAGAATCCGCAGTATTCGGAACGACTTGCCGTCACCTGAGAACAGCATCCTTCGCTGACGGCCAAGAGTTGTAAAATAACGCGGCTTCACGTCCGACGAACCAGCCCTGACTTTCATTGCATGATCTGTTAGCCGATAGGCGCGACGCATGGGGAGCGTCGCGCCGCGGGGGCGTAACAGTGACAATCAAACAGTCGGGTCATGTCGAATTATACGGCATTCAGATGCTGCGTGCGATCGCGGCGCTGGCCGTCGTCGTCCATCACACGCTGGAGGAGTCGGGGGGTGCGATCGGAAAGTTCAGCCCCGACTGGCTGACGACATCGGGCGCATCGGGCGTCGACATATTCTTCGTCATCAGCGGCTTCATCATGTTTCACGTCACGTTCAGGGATCGCCGCGGCCCGCCGACACCCGGGACTTTCCTGTTCCGCCGCGCAACCCGCATCTACCCCTTCTACTGGTTGTGCTGCCTCGCCGTCCTGACGATCTCGGCGATGGGATTCCTTGCCTCCAACCATTATCCCGCACGGACGATCGCCGGCGCGCTGATCCTGCTGCCGGGCAATGCGCTACTCGGAACCGCGTGGACGCTCGTCTTTGAAATGTATTTCTACCTTCTGTTCGCGGCCACGCTCTGGGCGCGCTCGGCGACGCTATCGGTGATCGCAACGATTGCGGCGATCCTGTGCCTGCAGGTCGCGGGCTCGCTGATGCCTGCGACCGCCACCGCCAAGTTCCTAGCAAGCCCGCTATCGCTTGAATTCTGCTTCGGCCTCGTCCTGGGATATGGCTATGCCGCCTGGATGCGCCGCGGCCGGGCCTGGCCCGTGCCGCCCGTCATGGCACTTGTCGCGATGGCGGTCATGGCCGTCGTGCCGCTGTTCGTCGCGCACGACGCCACCACCAGTCTGCCCGAACTGCCACGCATCGCGGCGTGGGGCCTTCCCGCAGTCGTCGTCGTCGCCAGCGTCTTGACGATCGGTGCACCACGCACCGCGGTTGCGCGGTTCCTCGTCCTGCTCGGTGATGCCTCCTATGCGCTGTATCTCACCCATGCCTTCGTAATGATGGGCTATGGATGGCTGGTGAAGATTCCCGCGGTCAGCCGACTGCCGCAGCAACCCGTCGTGGTCCTGATCGTCATCATCGCGATCATCATCGGCCTGCTCGCCCATCTGCTGGTCGAGAAACCGCTCCTCGGTCTCGTTCGCCGACTGACCCCGACCCGCCCCGCCCGGGCGGCGCCGGTGGACCAGCCGCTTCCCGAAGTCGCCGGATAGCATCGACAGCCCTGCATTCCGTTCACACCGGCACGCCGATCCGATTGCACCGCCCGCGCCCTTCGCCTATAGGCGCGGCCTATTCCGGCCTCGGCTCCGCGAAGATTATCGTGGGGGTCGGGGCCGCTCAATTTTCAGGGGACCGCGCATGGCTCGCCGCCGCCAGATCTACGAAGCAAGGCCAAGATCCTCTACGAGGGTCCCGAGCCCGGCACGCTGATCCAGTATTTCAAGGACGACGCGACCGCGTTCAATGCCCAGAAAAAGGGCACGATCAACGGCAAGGGCGTGCTCAACAACCGGATTTCCGAGCACATCTTCACGCTGCTCGATCATATCGGCGTGCCGACGCACTTCATCCGCCGGCTTAACATGCGCGAGCAGCTGATCCGCCAGGTCGAGATCGTCCCGATCGAGGTCGTCGTGCGCAACGTCGCCGCGGGTTCGATCTCGAAGCGTCTTGGAATCGAGGAGGGCACCAAGCTGCCCCGCACGATCATCGAATATTACTACAAGGACGATGCACTCGGCGATCCGATGATCTCCGACGAGCATATCGCCGCGTTCGGCTGGGCGAGCCAGGAGGAGATGCACGACATCGCCGACCTCGCGATCCGCGTGAACGATTTCCTGTGCGGGCTGTTTGCCGGCGTCGGCATCCGCCTCGTCGACTTCAAGCTCGAATTCGGCCGCATCTTCGACAATGATTATGGCCGCATCATCCTCGCGGACGAGATCAGCCCCGATGGCTGCCGTCTGTGGGACATGGAAACCAACGAGAAGATGGACAAGGACCGCTTCCGCCGCGATCTCGGCGGCGAAGTCGAGGCCTATCAGGAGGTTGCACGCCGTCTTGGCCTGTTGCCCGAAGGTGGCGACAATTCGGTCCTCGACCTCGAAAAGCATCGCAAGAACCGGGGCAAGTAAATGAAACTCAAGGTTTTCGTGACACTCAAACCCGGCGTGCTCGACCCGCAGGGCCGCGCCATCCATCACGCACTCGGCAGCCTCGGCTTCGACGGCGTGCAGGACGTCCGCCAGGGTAAGCTGATCGAGCTGGAGGTCGCCGACGATACCGACGACGCGACGATCGACGGCATGTGCCGCAAGCTGCTCGCCAATACGGTGATCGAGAATTACCGGGTCGAGAAGGCATGAAGACCGCGGTCATCGTCTTCCCCGGCTCCAACTGCGACCGTGACATCGCCGTCGCGCTGGAAACGGTGACCGGCGTCAAGCCGACCATGGTCTGGCACGGCGACGCCGACCTGCCGGGCGATGTCGGGCTGGTCGCGGTGCCCGGCGGCTTCTCCTACGGCGATTACCTGCGCTCGGGCGCGATCGCCGCACGCTCGCCGATCATGCGCGCGGTCGTCGAGGAGGCGGGCAAGGGCCTGCCCGTGCTCGGCATCTGCAACGGCTTCCAGGTGCTGACCGAGGCGGGGCTCCTGCCCGGCGCGCTGATGCGCAACCAGGGGCTGAACTTCGTTTGCCGTGACGTCGCGCTGACTGTCGAGACGTCCTCGAGCCGCTTCACGTCTGGCTATAGCGCTGGCGAACACGTCTCCTTCCCGGTCGCGCATCATGACGGCAATTACTTCGCCGACACAGAGACGCTCGACCGCCTCGAAGGCGAAGGCCGCGTCGCCTTCCGCTATGCCGAGAGCGTCAACGGATCGGTGCGCAACATCGCTGGCCTGCTCAACGACAAGGGCAACGTGCTCGGCATGATGCCGCACCCCGAACGCCGGATCGAAGCGGCGCATGGCGGCACGGATGGCCGACGGCTGTTCGAAGGTCTGATGGAAGCCGTCAGCGCTTAATCGGGTTCGTCACCCTACCCCACCCCATCCGTTTGCCATGAGCGAAGTCGAAGGGCCTGAGACCCAGGTGCTTCGACTTCGCCCAGCACGAACGGGTGGGGGCGGAAGCGGATCGCATGCGACAGGCTCAAACCCGCGTCCGGAACGGCGAGAAGTCCGTCCCCTCGTCATACACATCGACCCCCTCGCGCCGCTTGAGCCACCCCACCGCGACATAGGTTAGCGGCGTCAGCAGCACCTCCCACGACACCTTCAGCGCGAACTGGCTGACCATCACCATCAGCATCGCCTCGACCGGCCAGTCGGGCGCGCCGTAAAAGGCCAGTGGATAGAAGATCAGGCTGTCGAACGCCTGCCCTACCACCGTGCTGCCGATCGTCCGCGTCCACAGCATGCGCCCCTTGGTCCAGATCTTCATCCGCGCGAGCACGAAGCTGTTGGCAAATTCGCCCACCCAGAACGCACAGATCGAGGCCAGC
Source organism: Sphingomonas sp. Ant20 (assembly GCF_000783375.1). Lineage (NCBI taxonomy): Bacteria > Pseudomonadati > Pseudomonadota > Alphaproteobacteria > Sphingomonadales > Sphingomonadaceae > Sphingomonas > Sphingomonas sp. Ant20. The sequence continues at coordinate 24,775 of NZ_JRVI01000085.1, read as the reverse complement.
ACGATCCGCGGCACCTGTCCGAACACCGACTCATACGCCGCCTGCCCCGTCCACCCCGCGTCCGGCGGCAGCGCGACGACGACCGTCGACATGAACACCATGAAGAGCATCGCGCCGAACCCGGCCCAGATACAGCGGCGCGCCCGCGCATAGCCGTAGACTTCGGTCAGCACGTCGCCGATCACATAGCTGACCGGGAAGAACAGGATCCCCGCGCCGAATGGCCAGGCACCGATGAACGGCAGGTCGATCACCGCCCGCTTGCCCGCGCCGATCACATTCGACAGCAGCAGGATGGTGACGAACGCCGCCATCACGAAATCGAAATAGCGGAACTGTTCGCTGCGCATGGCAGTGGCCGCCACGGGTTCGGGCGCGTCGTGATCCACGATATTCATCACGTCGTTATGATGACGGTTCCAAGCTCGTGCAATGCACGCTAATCGGAACGCGTGCGCGCCCGTAGCTCAGTTGGATAGAGCAAGGAGCTTCTACCTCCTCGGTCGGGGGTTCGACTCCCTCCGGGCGCGCCAATTTCCCAACGGTCTCGGCGATAGGTCGCGAGATAGGCGATCACGTCGGCGCGCTGCTGCGCATCGGACAGACCGGCAAAGCGCATCGTCGTCCCCGGCACCAGGCCCTGCGGTGCCCGAAGCCACGCATCGAGCCGCGCCGCATCCCAGCGCCCGCCCATTGCCTGCAACGCCGCGGTATAGGCAAATCGCGGCCGGCGTTGCGCGACCGGGCCGTCAACCAGGTCGTAGAGATTGGGACCGTCGGTATCGGGGGCGTCCGCACCAATCGTGTGGCAGGCCTTGCACTGAACGAACACGCGCGCACCCGCCACGGGGTCGCCCGTCAGCGTCCCGACCACCACGCGGCGTTCCACAGCGGCGGCATCCCGGCCATCGCCCGTCTGCTGGCATGCGCCGACGAGCATCAGCCCCAGTGTCACCCCGATCCTCCGCATGCCTTCGCTCCGATACCACCGGCCCGTCCGAACGGCCGCGTCCCCCGCCTAGCGCAGATTTTCGGGCGAAACGAGGCAGCGGCGTGACGAGCGGTGCTGTCAAGTTTTGCCGCCGGTGCTAGCTTGTCGTCAGCGACGCAGTGCCGATACGGCATCGCGTCCTCGGCGCCCCGCCCGGATACGAGAGTGTCGCACGGACGGGGCGGGGCGCCCCGTTCATTTTCAATTCACGACTGCTTGGCATAAGCCATGGGCAGAGGCGTTGCCGAGTATCGCGTAACCTTCAGCGCCCCGCCAGTTTTCAGTCACACGGGCCGGCGGGGCGCGCAGCACCATCCCTCCCCGCTTGGTCGGCATCGTTCGGTGCAGACCACACACAGCGCAATCGGGATCGCCGAATCGCAATTCGATCTCCAGGTTTGTCCCGCAATCGGTCGGCACAACTTCCTTTCAAAAGTCTTGATACATCGCGGCATTCCGCCCATATCCGATCTGTCCGACGCGCTTCCCCCAAGACAGCAGCGTCGGCGCTGGACTGCGGCCCGCACGAGTTATCCCCTTTTCTCGAGCGGGCCGATTCCTACTGAAATCGACAGAAGACGCGGACGCCAGACGCTCGAACTATGTGTGCAAGCGGCTGCGTGGCGTGCCTCAGCGCCGTTCGGGGCCTGCTGCCACGGCGTCGGCGGCCCCCTGTACCGCATCCAGCCGGGCCTTGAGCGGATCCACGCCGTTGATCGCGCTCGCATCGGCCTGCAGCAGCTGCACGGCGCCCCGGCGTGCGTCGAAGGCCGGCCAGCGCGGTAGTCCCGGCGCGTTGGGATCGCCCTTCCGCACGAAATTGACGACATAGCGGTTGGCGAGCTGCGCGGCGCGGGCATCCTGCGGGGTCAGCGCCGCGCCGTATTTCGCGGCAACCGTGTCGAAGAAATACGGGATGTCCGTGGCATGCGGCGCGCCCGACCAGTCCTTGCGCATCGATTGTGCGACATAGCCGAAGCGATAGAGATAGGCTGGCTGCCCCGCGCGCTGCGTCTCCTGCGCGACGAGCCGCGCGGGTTCGTGCATCAGGCGGTCGCGTCCTACCTCGGGACCGACCGCGGCAAGCTCCTGCGTGCCGCGGGATCATAGGCGGCGCGGGCGGCGTCGGCCTGCGCACCGAAGCTGGCGAACAGCCCCTCCTTGGACGTCTCGCCAAAGCCCGCGATATCCGCGTCGGTGGTCCCGACCATCATCGGTACCGCCATCGCGGTCCCTCGCCGCATCGCTCCGTCCGTCGTGCCGACCACGATGCGGCCATCGACGATCGGTCCGCCCGCATAGGTCGGCACATCCACCGGGCCCCGATAGGCAAGGTTCAACTCGCCGCGCACCTGATCGGCGGGCAAGGCGCGAAGCGCCGCGAGCGTTTCCGCATCAGACCGTCCCGCAATGCCCTGGGTCGTCGCAAAGTTGACGCCGATCGTCTCGGCCGAAGGCCTGCCGCCCGCCTCACCGCGAAGCGGCACGCCACCGATCAATGTGCGCCCGCCGCCCGACATCACGATCGCCCGCGCGAACAGGCCCTTTGCCATTGGCGATGCCATCAGGTTCAACACCGAGGCGCCCCCTGCCGATTCACCCATCAGCGTGACCTGCGCCGGATCGCCCCCGAATTTCGCGATGTTCGCCCGCACCCATTGCAATGCCGCGATCTGGTCGAGCAGCGCATAGTTGCCGAGCGGTCCCTCGTTCGCCGCGCTCAGCGCGGGGTGCGCGAAAAAGCCGAACCGTCCGAGCCGGTAGTTGAAGCTGACGAACACGACGTCCTGCCGTGCGAACGCCGACCCGTCATATACCGCAGGTGACGATCCGCCATTCACGAACCCGCCGCCATAGATCCAGACCAGCACGGGTTTCGGCGCCGCTGACGCCGCCGGACGCCAGACGTTGAGGACGAGACAATCCTCCGCCGGCGTCGTGCCGAGCGGCGCCGCATCGCTCGGAAAGGGCAGTTGCATGCAGTCATGCCCGAAACGGTCCGCCGCGCGCACGCCCGACCATGTCTGCACCGGCTGCGGCGCCCGCCAGCGCAAGGGGCCGACCGGCGGCGCTGCAAAGGGTATGCCCTTGAAGACCGCGACGCCTGCGCCCGTCGTGCCGGTCACCGAACCGCCCTCGACCTGGACCGCGGGCGTCACGCCCTGCGCCGCACCTGTGCCCGGGACCATCGCGGCAACACACGTCATCGCGATCGCCAGCGTCGTCGACGCCCTCTGCATGCTCATCACCGCTCTCCCCCGGTCCTGCTTGTCTACGAGGGGATGGAACACCCGCGCCCATCCTGCAATCGGGGAAACCGCTCAGGCGCAGAGGCGCACGCCACCCATGGGGCTCACTCCCACTCGATTATTCGGGCCTAACCCATCTATTTGATTTAGAACCATAAAAAAATATTTTCGCGGAAAAACTACCGTCAGGGAATCTGGCAAAAAGCTACGCTTCGGAAATTTCAGGATAAATCGGCCACCGTTCGCGACATGCATTCTTCGCGATGTATCGTCTTCTATCGGACAGACTATGAGGCTGTCTGACCCGATTCATGCATCTCGGGGCGTCGATAAAAATACCGTCGAACGACCGAAATGCAACGCGCTTCATCGCGCGAAGAGCTCTGCAATCCGTACTCCGATCCGACGCCAACACCGGCCTCTCATCCGAGCGCCTGAGGGCCAGAGCTAGGATCCGCCCAGCGTGGCAGTTGCGCCAAGTCGATCAATTCTGCGCGTACCACACCATCGAGCGCTTCGGGGAAAAGCCGAACGACAGCCTTCCACACGGGGTGATCGATCGTGACTTGGTCATGCGTCTCCCGTGCATTGCGGACGATTTTCTGAAGCGATGTGCGTTCGCCAAGGGCAGCCGCGCGGGTTACGCCCAGAAACTGCAGGATCATATCTGCATAGGGCGCAAAGGCTGCTGAGCCGACCTTGCTATTCAGCATTGCCAGGAGAGCGCCGTCCCCGGAATGGCGGGTGATATAAACGACGTCGGAGTCCTGAGCGGCGCTATGCGCGATCGAACAGAGTATCGCGAACAGGCTGGCGAGATGCGCCTGGCCCTTATCCGCATGGGTAGCCCAATACGCATCTCTCCAAGCCGATAGGTCCGGAACGTGCGCGCGGACCGAGGCCCATGCGGGGGCAAAGCTCTCGCTATAAAACGGCGAGGCAGGCTTATCGCGTTGCGCCTGCTGGAACGCCTTCCACCAGCGATTGCGAACCTCACGGCAGTAGGTCGCCAGCCGTTCGCTGCGTCGATCTTCGACGAAAGCTGACCTACCCGAACTGGTCTGTAGATCGTCAAGACCGACGAGCCTCGGCTTTAGGTAGCTGCCCTTGCCATCTTCGAGAAGGCATTTGATGACGAGCGTACCGCTCGCGACGGATGCGGCCTGCGCGTCGTCATCGAAGATGAAGGCATTCCCGCGCTGCATCGTGATGACGTCATGGAATCCTTGAGGCAACGGCTCGTCGAGGCGCCGAAAAATCCAGATCAGCCGCACGCCCTCGCGCTCATAGTGCAAATGCCGGGCTGCGATCTCGGGTGCGAACGGCTTGGAAAGCTGCACTTCGAGCGCAAAGCGACCCAAGTCGCCCATATCGAGGAAAATGTCTGGAAAGCGGCCACGAGTGTGGATGGCAGGACGCAGGTAGGTATCGATCGCTGACGCTTTGCATCGTGGATCAGCCTTCGCCACCGCTTCGATAACCTGACAGAGCTGGCGATGAAGCGCCGATTCCTGGTTGCCTTGATATTGCGCGGCACGCGCGTCGTCCGGCGTGAGGGTGCCGCCATCGTACCAAGGGCAAGTCGGCGGACTATCGGGAAAATGGGCGTAAAACGGAACATGATCCCCATCCACCGCCTGCGCACGGATGAACACGCCGCCTTCGCAAAGTCGACACCGCGCCAATGCCGTATTCGGAGCCTCCTGACGCCGAATGTTGATCTGGGTACGCAGGTGCTCCCAGCTTTCGCGGGGCATCGCCATAAGGGTCTCGATCGGCACCGCGCCGCGCGGTAGCTCGAAATCGGCGATCCGGATGGTTCGCTGCAGGTCAGTCCCGCGACGCACGGCGCGGCGGCTCCCCAGCCTCGCCGTGGCGACGCATTGGTTTAACCGTGATCATAGCGGTTGATCCGCGCCAAACTCAAAAGCCCCTGCGGATCAACCAGCAGGATCTTCATCACACCTTGCTCGGCCGCTCGCTGTTTTGCCTTATGCATCAATTCGAGGGCGGGGAGCTCGAAGCCGCTGAGCCTGCGTGGCTTCGCCATCTGGGCTGTGACCGGACCAACCAGGTTCATTTCAAGTTCGGCGACGATCGATTGCCCAGCGCCTGTAGGACGGTCCACGTAGACCGCGAAATAGGGTTCGCCGGGCGCGATTGCCTGCTCATTCAAAAGAATCTCGGCCAACAACGTCCTCCCTCGATAGCGGAACCTTTATAGAACATCTTGCTCGACGAACAACATATGGGAATAGCTGACTCAACATTTTGCCAACCTGGAGTATCGACGAGGCTATGTCCGTTCAACGCCTGCGCACCATCGTGAATCTGTCGGTTCCGACCCTCTTCCGCCAGATAGCGGGCGGTCGGGTGCAGTGTGAAAGCGAAGCGACCTTGCAACTCCACCTTGGCAGGATCATCGCCACTGCTGCCGATCTCGAAATCACCAGCGAGCGCGAGACCTTCTCGGTTGAGCTGGAAAAGCCTCTACGCGGCGCCGGCGGCAAGCGCGGCCACATCGATGTGTGGTTCCGGCTCACTGACGATGACGGTCGACAGTGGCGATGCGCGATCGAGCTCAAGTTCTTCAAGCGGAAGAACCATCGAGAACCCAACAATCGCTACGAGGTCTTCAAAGACATTGCGCGCCTTGAAAGTTGTGGTGACGTCGCGGATGTCGGCTTCATGATCGTCGCGACCGACCACCTGCACTACGTCAGCAACGAGGTGTATTCCCTTGCGACCAGCGATTTCGACTTTCGCAATGGGGCGACATACCAGGCTGGAAAGACTCTGACTTACAACACTGGCGGAGACTTCGGTCCGCCCATCACGTTAGCGCGCGACTACCAGTTCCAGTGGGCGGATGGGACGACTTCGCTACACTATCTCTTGCTCGAAGTGACACCAACGCCATGATCGCTCGCGCATGGCTGTCGATAAACGCATGAGTAAGAACCGATATGGCTGACGATATTCCTTCCGCAATCCTGACCGAGATCAAGCGCGTCGCCCGCGAGGAATGGCCGGGGGGATCGGGAGATGCAGCAGTATACAATCGACGCGGAGACCACCGCTTACCGAGGGCTGGACGACCTAGATTACGGGGAGGCTGCGGACCACAAGCCGGCGATCCTCACGGAGGCGAAGGAATACCACACCACCTGGGAAGAGATTTACGGCTTTGTCTCGGAGGAGGTCGAGGCCTTCAAAGCCCTAGCCGCCCTCGCGCCCGATGACGTCCCGACCGACTTCATTGCCGAACACAAACGCAAGGCCGCCGCCGAGCATGACTGGTTCGCCATGCAGCTTGAGACGGTGGAACAGGCGATCGAGGGCTATCGCTACGTTCAGCGCACCCGCGCCAAGGTCGGTCCCATTCGCGACATCCTGGTGCGGATGGAGGCGATCATCGGTTCGGAGTGCTACAATGCCAACATCCAGAACTACAGCGCCTGGGGCGTCTGGGAGGGCGAAGGACGGTCGTTCCGATACCCTGTCACATACATCCGCGACGGCAAGGAGGAGAAGCGCAAGGCGCGCGTCGATGATCTCGAGCCCGAAGCGCTGATCACCGGCCACTACAAATTCGGCGCCAACGAGCTGAGCATTCACCGCGCCCTGGTTCGTATCGTCGATATGCTGAAGGCCGATTATGGCCTGACGATTCCCGCGCCCGAGGATCCCGCATGATTGCGGCGCGCCGTGTGCTGAGCCCACCAGCGTTCGTCCTCTGCGCCTTTGCCTTCTCGGTAATGGCGACGCCCGCCCGGGCGGACCCCTGCGAAGGTCGCCTGCCATCTCAGCCGGGGCAGCAGTTTTCGGGAACGGTCCGCTATGTCGGTGACGGCGACGGACTGTGCGTCGGCAATTCCAACGATCCAAACACCTGGATCGAAGTGCGCTTGGCGGACTTTGACGCGCCCGAACTCCACGCCCCTGATGGCCGCCTGTCCAAATCGCTCCTCGAGCAGGTTGCGTTCGGTCAGAATGTAGCTTGCGAGGCGCGGCGCGGGCGGCGTGGCCGCGTGATCGTTTTCGACCGGGTGATCGCCGTCTGCCGCGTCCATGGACGCTCGATCGGCGACCTACTCCGCGCGCGGCACGCGCCCGAAGGCGGCAACTGATCGTCGAACCTCAATCCAGAAGGGTCTAGGTCCAGGAGGGGAATGCCTTCCCCTGCGGTCGAGCCGACACGTCTCGCCCGACCCCTTCTGCGGGGAGCGCCCCGCAACGCCCCCGCGGTAACAACCAATCCTGACGGCGGAATCCATTCGCAGCGACGTGCGTTGTCTCTGACCGTTAGCATGAGACTCACGCGATGAAACCCACGCTTCAGGCACATCTGCTCGAACGGGCCGCGAGCTTCCTCGTCATGGCCGATCACGTCGCCGAACCTGAAGCCCGGCTTTGCGGAGAACCGCTTTTACAGAATGTCGGCTATGCACTCGAACTCGGGCTCAAAGCGCTCCTTGTTGAGCGGGGATGGGACGACGATAGCTGCCGCATCGAGGTGCGGCATGACATCGCCAAAGCCCTCGGCGAAGCAGCGAAGGTCGGATTTGTACCAGCGCATCCCGACCTTGCCGCCCTGATCGCCACTATCAGCCCCTACTATAAGCGGCACGGACTGTCCGAATTGGTGGCCACCGGCGGCTTGGCGATGTCGCCCGATCAGGCCTTGGCCGTGACGCGGAGCCTGCTTGATCAGGTCCGCGTGTCGGTCAGTAGGTAGCTGACGGATCCGCAGGCGCACATTAGAGGGAGAGGGCTGCGGCTGTCGCCGTGACGGGTTTTGACGGTCGAGAGAGGTTCTCTGGCCGGCCCGTCGCGGAGATACGCGATGACACGCCCAGCTTCCAAAGGCCATGCCCGAACCCAGCGCTCGAACATCTACGACGAGATCACGACCAAGATTATTGCCGAGCTGGAGGCAGGCCGCCTCCCCTGGGTCCAGCCCTGGGGCTCGAGCACGGTATCGGCGCCACTTGCCATGCCGCGGAACGCCGCGACCGATCGTGGCTATTCCGGCATCAACGTCCTGATCCTCTGGGGCGCGGTCGTCCAACATGGCTTCGCCACGCAAGGCTGGCTCACCTTCCGCCAGGCTTTGGGGCTGGGCGGCAATGTCCGCAAAGGCGAACACGGCACCACCGTCGTCTATGCCGATCGCTTCATCCCCGATGACGAGCGTCGCCGGGCACAGGACAATGGTGACGATCCAGCCGCCATTCCTTTCCTCAAGCGCTTTACCGTGTTCAATGTCGCCCAATGTGAGGGCTTGCCCGACAGGCTATCGGCGCCGCCCTCACCCATTCCCGAAGGTCTGATCGTGCCAGAAGTGGAGGCGCTCATTCGTGCCAGCGGCGTCGACCTGCGCCTGGGCGGAGACAAGGCCTTCTATGCACCGGGTCCTGATTTCATCCAGATCCCCAGGCCCGAGGCCTATTTCGAGCCGATCAACTGGCATCGCACGGCCCTGCATGAGCTGGGGCATTGGTCGGGCCATCCCGGACGCCTCGCGCGCGACCTGAGCGGTGGCTTCGGGTCGAAGGCCTATTCGCGCGAGGAGCTCGTCGCCGAAATGACGTCGGCCTTCTGCTGCGCGAGCCTCGGCATCGCGCCAACCGTGCGCCATGCCGATTACATCGGCGCCTGGCTCGACGTCCTGCGCGAGGACAATCGCGCCATCGTGCGCGCCGCGAGCGCGGCCTCCAAAGCGGCGGACTACCTCCTGGCCTTCGCGCCCAGTGCGACGGCACGGGAGGAGGATCGGGAAGCGGCGTGACCTCGCCCGCTGCGCGCCAGCTCGGCCGGAGTCCAGGAGAGTAAGAGGGTCGAGACGGAGTTCGTGACGGGTCAGGGTCGAGAGAGAGGCTCCCGGCCGCCCGTCACGGAGAATATCCCATGACCCAAGCTTCCCAGAAGATCGTCCTGTCCCCCTCGCGGGACATCCCCTTCAACAAGCTCTTGCTGAGCCAGTCCAATGTGCGCCGGATCAAGTCCGGCGTGTCGATCGAAGATCTTGCCGAGGACATTGCACGACGGACCTTGCTCCAAAGCCTCAACGTCCGCGCGGTCGTCGATGCCGAAGGCAATGAAACCGGCATGTTCGAAGTGCCGGCCGGAGGTCGGCGCTATCGTGCGCTCGAACGGCTCGTGAAACAAAAGCGCCTGTCGCGGACAGCACCCGTGCCCTGTGTCATCCGAGAGAGCGCGAACATCTCGGCCGAGGAGGATTCGCTCGCCGAAAACAGTCAACGTGAGCCGCTGCATCCGCTCGACCAGTTTCGTGCCTTCCAGACTTTGCGCGAACAGGGTCAGGGCGACGAGGCAATCGCGGCGCGCTTCTTCGTCACGCCGGCCATCGTTCGCCAGCGCCTCAAGTTGGCGTCCGTATCCGACCGGCTGCTCGCCCTCTACGCCGAGGACGAATTGACCTTGGACCAGCTGATGGCCTTCACCGTCACAAACGACCATGCGCGTCAGGAACAGGTCTGGGAGGCGCTCGCGCGCAACCCCTACAAGGAAGCCTATCAGATCCGGCGCATGTTGACCGAAGGCGCCGTGCGCGCTTCCGATCGACGCGCACGTTTCATCGGCGCGGAAGCCTATGAAGCCGCAGGCGGCGACATCTCGCGTGACCTCTTCCAGACCGATGACGGCGGGTGGTTCCAGGATCCGGCGCTTCTCGACCGTCTGGTCTCAGACAAACTCGCGGCGGCTGCGGAGACCGTCGCCGCCGAAGGCTGGAAGTGGATCAGCGCCGACATCGGTTTCGATTACGGACACACGCGCGGACTCCGCGCCTTGCCCTCCACCAGCTCGTTGACCGATGAAGAACACGCGACCTACGAGGCGCTCAGCCAGGAGTATGCGGCGCTCGAGGAGACCTACGCCGAGGCCGAGGAGCTGCCCGACGAGGCCGACCAGCGCCTGGGCGAAATCGAGGCCGCGCTCGAAGCTCTCCAGAACCGACCGGCGCTGTTCGATCCGGCTGACATCACGCGGGCGGGCGCCTTTGTCAGCCTCGACAGCTCTGGCAGCCTCAAGATCGAACGCGGGTTTGTGCGACCGGAGGACGAGGCAGAAGCTGAGCCGGATGCCACCCGTGGCGATACGGATGAGGCCGTCGAGCCTTCCGAGCCCGATGCCGGCATCCAGCGCGCCGTCATCACGATCGGCGGCGCAGCCCAGCTCGGCGGCGAACCCGATGAGGATGACGACACCATCAAGCCGCTGCCCGAGCGGCTGATGACCGAACTAACTGCGCATCGGACGCTGGCGTTGCGCAACGCGGTGGGTGCCGACCCCGACACTGCCTATCTCGCCGTCCTTCATGCCCTCGCGCTGAAGACGTTCTACCGCTTCAGCACCGCGACGTGCCTGGAGATCGAAGCCAAGCACTCCGCCTTTGGTCACCAGGTGCCTGGTCTCAACGACACAGCGTCGGCGCAGGCGATCACCGCGCGCCATGCGAGCTGGTCGGATCAGCTGCCTCAGGACCCTGGTGCGTTGTGGCAGACGTTGACTACCTTCGACACGGATCGACGCGGGGCACTGTTCGCCCACTGCGTCAGCTTCAGCATCAACGCCGTCCACCAGTCCTGGAACCAGGGCGACAGGATGAAACATGCTGACGCGTTGGCGCAGGTCGTCGATCTCGACATGGTCGCCGCAGGCTGGACCCCGACGGTCGAATCCTACCTCGGCCGCGTGACCAAGCCGCGCATTCTGGAGGCTGTTCGCGACGGCAAGGGTGATCGCGAGGCCCAGCTCATTGAGCACCTCAAGAAGGGCGATATGGCCAAGGAGGCCGAACGGCTGCTGGCCGGTTCAGGCTGGCTGCCGGAGCCGTTGCGCACCGCAACCGATCAACCCGTCTTGCTCGAACCGGACGGATCGGAGCCCGAAGCGCTGCCGGCTTTCCTGACCGCAGACGAGGATGACGAGACCGGAGCCTCCGACCCCGAGCCGGATACAGGGTTCGAGCACGCCATCGCCGCTGAATGAACATCGCGGGGCGGCGTCCGGCCGCCCCGCTCCACTCCCACCTTTCGGCCCGCCTTCTGGCGGGCCTTTCTTTTGTCAGGAGCTTGCCATGCCGATCCCCGACCATGCCTCCCGCAATTTCCAGACTCTCCTACAGGCCGCCCGCAATGATGATCTGGCCCTGATGGAATGCCTAGACGCCGAGACGCGCGAGCTGCGCTACGTCCTTTGCGCCGTCGCCGAGACGGCGAAGACTATGTCTTCACGCCGTTCGGCCATCTCGCGCCCGGCAATCCGTTCGACGCCTATCTGCCTCCGGCCGACGGCGGCGGCTTTGCAGAAACAGAGTGAGAGCGGGGCCGGGAGGGGGCGAGCCGGTGCGGTCGAGAGAGAGAGCGCCGTTCGGCTTGCCCTCCTCCTGCTCTCCCGGATGACCCGCCATGACATCAACCGCACTCGCGTCCCCAACCCTCACCGTGACAAGCCGCGCGGCGGCCAATCGCGCCCTGGCGCTCCGCCGCGCCGCTCTGGATCTCCTTCCCACCCTGATCGCGGGCACGGCGCTCGATGCCCGCGCCCTTCGCACCACTATGGAGGCAGCGTTTGGCGGATCGGACGCCGAAGGGCTGTGGACCTGGAAAGACGCTTATGAGGCGTGCGAAGCAGCGCAGATCGCATTCCTGCGCCGATTTGGACCGGCGCTGTGCGGCCGTCCGGCCAGTTCGCAGCTTGCCGTGGTCAGCAAGATTGCCGGCCTGCTCCCCACCCACACCCGACGCTCGATAGAAAGCGAGGCGCTCCAGCAATTCTCGACGCCGTTGCCCCTTGCCTGGATCGCGGCACGCGCAGCCATGATCACGCCGGGTGATCTGGTTCTGGAGCCATCGGCCGGGACCGGATTGCTTGCCATCTTCGCTGAGCTTGCTGGCGCCGAATTGGCGCTCAATGAATTGGGCGAAACCCGCGCCGACCTTCTCGGTCACCTCTTTTCGACCGCGGTCGTCACTCGGTTTAACGCCGCCCACATCCATGATCATCTCGACGCCGGGCTCGTCCCTAGCGCCGTCCTCATGAATCCCCCCCTTCTCGGTCGCAGCGCAGGTCGAAGGCCGCGTCGCCGACGCGGCCCTGCGGCACATCAACTCCGCCCTGGCCCGTCTCGCCGAAGGCGGTCGCCTGGTCGCCATCACTGGGGCGAGCCTGTCCCCCTACGATGCAGCATGGCGCGATGCGTTCATCGACCTTCAGGCGCGGGGCCGAATCGTCTTCTCCGCCGCGATCGACGGCCGTGTCTATGCTCGGCATGGTACAACGACCGAAACGCGCCTGACCGTGATCGACCGTCTCCCGGCCGATGACCCATCATGCTTCCCCATCACACCCGGCATGGCGTCCAGTACGACCGAGCTTCTGGCTTGGGTCGACAATGCGATTCCCGCGCGCCTGCCCATCAGCGCCGCTTTTACGCCGAGCCGCGTCTCCGCAAAGCCGCCTTTGCGGAAATCCGTTGCGTCGCCTGCACGATCTGCGTCGCAATCGATCGACCCCGCCGCCGTGCCGCTCCGCTATTCCGTGGTGGACTGGTCCCAACCCGCAGCCGATCGGATCACCGAGGCTCTCTATGAAGGCTACGGACTGCAATCAGTGGCCATCGATGGAGCTCGCCCCCATCCGACGCCGCTCGTGCAGTCCGCGTCCATGGCTTCTGTGTGCCCACCGAAGCCGAGCTATGTTCCGCTCCTGCCGGAGGGATTGATCGAAGCCGGCCTTCTCTCCGATGCCCAGCTTGAAACCGTCATCTATGCGGGCGAAGCCCATGATGGCCAGTTGGCAGGCGCCTGGACAGTCGATGCGACCTTCGACCAGATCAGTGCCGCGCCTGAAAATGCCGACGGCATGGTCCGATTTCGCCGAGGCTTCATGCTTGGCGATGGGACGGGCGCGGGCAAGGGCCGCCAAGTCGCCGGCGTCCTTCTCGACAATTGGCTGAAGGGCCATCGACGCGCGCTGTGGGTCTCGAAATCCGACGCGCTCATTGAGGACGCCCAGCGCGACTGGTCGGCCCTCGGCCAGGAGCGGCTGTTGGTGACGCCGCTCTCCCGCTTTCGCCAAGGGGCGCCCATCCGACTGGAGGAAGGCATCCTTTTTACCACCTATGCCACGCTACGGTCCGACGAACGCGAGGGGAAGGTTTCACGCGTCCGACAAATCGTCGACTGGTTGGGCTCCGACTTCGACGGGGTCATCGTGTTCGACGAATCCCACGCCATGCAGAATGCCGCAGGCGGCAAGGGCGAACGCGGCGAGCAGGCCGCGTCGCAGCAGGGCAAGGCTGGCTTACGCCTGCAACATGCGCTTCCCGATGCCCGCATACTCTACGTCTCGGCGACCGGCGCGACGACGGTTCACAACCTCGCTTATGCCCAACGGCTCGGCCTGTGGGGTGGCGAAGACTTCCCGTTCGCCAACCGCGCCGAGTTCGTGCAGGCAATCGAGGCCGGTGGCGTCGCCGCGATGGAAGTGCTCGCCCGCGACCTCAAAGCGCTCGGCCTCTATGCCGCTCGCTCGCTGTCCTACGAAGGGGTCGAATATGAGATCGTTGAACACCGGCTGACAGCCGAGCAAACCGGCATCTATGACGCTTATGCCGGCGCGTTCGAGATCATTCACAACAATCTGTCGGCCGCGCTTGAAGCCTCCAACATCACAGGCACCGGGCCGGATGGTAGAACCAAGACGCTGAACGCTCAAGCCAAGTCCGCGGCGCGGTCGGCCTTTGAGAGCGCCAAGCAGCGCTTCTTCAATCATCTGATTACCGCCATGAAGACCCCGACGCTGATCGCGGCGATCGACCGTGACCTTGCCGAAGGTCACGCCTGCGTCGTCCAGATCGTCTCCACAGGCGAAGCCTTGCTCGAACGGAGACTCGCCGACATTCCCACCGAAGAATGGGCCGATATCGCCGTCGACATCACCCCGCGCGAATATGTCCTGGACTATCTGGCGCACTCGTTCCCAACCCAGCTCTTCGAACCCTATACCGATGGCGAGGGTAACCTGTGCTCGCGGCCGGTGATGCGGGATGGCCAGCCCGTACAATGCCGCGATGCGCTCGAACGTCGCGATCGTCTCATCGAGCATCTCGGCGCACTGGCCCCGGTGCAAGGCGCCCTCGATCAGATCGTCCAGCGGTTCGGCACCGAGCAGGTCGCCGAAGTCACCGGACGGTCCCGCCGCGTCGTCGCCCGCATCGGCGCGGACGGCGAACGGCGTCTGTGTGTGGAACATCGCGCGGGCAGCGCCAACCTGGCGGAGACCGCTGCTTTTCAGGACGATGACAAGCGCGTCCTCGTGTTCTCCGACGCGGGTGGCACGGGCCGGAGCTATCATGCCGACCTTGGCGCCAAGAACAGGCGGCTGCGCATTCACTATTTGCTCGAGGCAGGCTGGAAGGCGGACACGGCCATTCAGGGGCTCGGGCGCACCAATCGCACCCACCAGGTTCAGCCGCCCATCTTCAGGCCGATCTCGACCGACGTGAAAGCGGAAAAGCGGTTTCTATCGACCATTGCGCGGCGGCTCGACACGTTGGGCGCGATTACCAAAGGACAGCGGCAGACCGGCGGACAGGGTCTCTTCCGTGCCGAAGACAACCTCGAAAGCGCCTATGCCAAAGCGGCACTGCGCCAGCTCTACACACTGCTCCTGCTCGGCAAGGTGCCGGGCTGTACGCTGCAACGGTTCGAGGACGCCACGGCCCTCAAACTGACCGATCGCGACGGCACCCTGCGCGAGGAACTGCCGCCAATCACGCAATTCCTCAACCGGATGCTGGCGCTGACCATCGACCTGCAAGGCACGATCTTTGAGGTATTCGAAGGTTTGCTTCGCGCCAAGATCGAAGGCGCGGTCGCCGCCGGCGTCTATGATCGCGGCGTAGAGACCATCACGGCGCACTCGCTACGCGTCACCGAGCGCCGCACGCTCTATACCCACCCTGCGACGGGCGCCGAGACCCAGGTCTTTACGGTCGTCGAGCGAAACCCGACCCGGCCGATTTCACTTGCCGAAGCGGTTGAGCGCGGTGCCGACCGCGACTGCCGCTTATTGATCAATCACCGTTCGAAGCGGGCAGCGGTACAAATTCCGGCCCCCAGTCTGACGCTCGATGACGGCGAGGTGGAGCGCCGCGTAAGGCTCCTCCGCCCAGTCGAGCGCATGGCCATGGCGCAAAACGCTCTTGAAGAATCGGCTTGGGAAACGGTCGACGCGGAGCGCTTTGCGCACGCGTGGAGTGCGGAAATCGCCGAATTGCCCGCCTTTACCGAAGTCACCTCGCACATCGTCACCGGGCTGCTGTTGCCCATCTGGCGACGCCTTCCCGGAGAAGGATGTCGGGTTTACCGGCTCCAGACTGACGATGGCGAGCGCGTGATCGGCCGGCAGGTCGCTGCAGCATGGGTGGCTCAGGCCTTCGGAGAAGCGCCCGTAAGCATGGCTGCAGGTGATGCGTTTGCCGCCGTGCTGACCAAGGGGGATACGCTTCACCTTACCGATGCGATGTCCCTGCGGCGTTCGCTCGTCATGGGCGTTCAACGGATCGAATTGGTGGGTTTCACCAGCGCGATGGTCGCGCGGCTGAAAGCCATCGGCTTAACCTCCGAAATTATCGCCTGGAAGCTGCGCCTGTTCATCCCGACGGGCAGCAACGGTCCTTCGATTACAGCGCGTTTGCTCAGTCGGCACCCTATCGAACGGATCGCCCCTCGGGTGGCAACCCGCCATGCCGCAGCCTGATCGGAGACCGGCAATGCACGGCCCTGCTGCTGAGCTGGCCGACCGTCTCGCGCGGAACGCCGAGGCGGTCTGCCGACACTATTTGTCCAATGGACGCCGCGAAGGCCGATACTGGCTTGTCGGCGACATCAACAACAACCCAGGCCGCAGTCTCTATGTCCGGCTGCGCGGCATCGAAACCGGCAGCGGCGCGGCCGGCAAATGGACCGACGCCGCGACGGGCGATCATGGCGATTTGCTCGACCTGATCGCCGCCTGCCGAAATCTGCAAAGCCTGCGCGACACCTTGGACGAGGCTCGCCTGTTCCTCAGCCTGCCACGAACCGAGTCTCATGCCGACAGGCGACCGGCCACGCCGGTCCCAACAGGGTCGCCCGAAGCGGCGCGTCGCCTATTTGCGATGTCGAAGCCGATCACGGGCACAGTCGCACAATCGTATTTGCGCCGACGCGGCATTACGGATGTGCGGCATGGCGACCCCCTGCGCTTTCATCCTCGCTGCTGGTATCGCGGTGATGACGAAGACCCGCGTGATCGCCCGCGCGACGCCTGGCCAGCCATTATTGCAGCGGTCACCGATCTCGACGGCACGATCACCGGAGCCCATCGGACCTGGCTCGATCCTTCAGGCTCGCACAAGGCCGACATCTCCACCCCCAGGCGGGCCATGGGGCAGCTGTTGGGCAATGCAGTGCGGTTCGGTCATGCTGTGGATGTGCTCGTTGCCGGTGAGGGCATCGAAACAATGCTTTCGGTTCGTCAGATCCTGCCAACCCTACCGATGGCCGCCGCCCTGTCGGCCAACCACCTCGCGGCGTTGATCCTGCCCCCCACGCTCCGTCGGCTCTATATCGCTCACGATGCCGATCCGGCCGGTGATCGGGCGCAGGAAACGCTGGCCGAACGCGCGATCGCCCTGGGGATCCAAGTCATTCCCCTGAAACCCAACCTCGGCGACTTCAACGACGATCTGCAGCGGCTTGGACGCGATGCGGTCACGCGCGAGCTCCGCGATCAGCTCCTGCCCGACGATATTGTCCGATTTCCTTGATCGATGGTGATCGCCAGGAAGACGCTTGTTGTCCGTAAAGCAGGAGGAACGCTCGGTCTGACCTTGTCTTTGAGGCGCGGCGCCCACGGCCTTCTGAGAGGGCGATCGGACCGGACGCGGTTCGGGTCGGCAACGGCTGCGGCGGGCTATTTTCCGCCGGTCCTGCGGACCTTTGCATCGCGAGCCAAAATAGCCCGCCTTCGCCGTCCTACGCTGCGCTGCGGCCGCTCGGTCCTTCGGACCGGCGGTGCAGGCCCGCTCCGCCCCCGCTCTTCGTCGCCTGCGAAGGCCGCGATGGGCGCGGCCGGCAAACGGACAGGCAGGACACCATGAGCACCGATCCCGATTTCGAACCGCTGCACGAGCAATCCCCCACCTCCAGCCTCCTCGATGAGCTGCAACTCTTTGGACACAGGCCCTTCGAGGATGAACCCGATCCCAGGCCGTTGCCCGAAGAACGCCACGTCCGTGGCGCGATCGCCGACATCTTCGACGCCCTCGCTTCCACATTCCAAGACACACGTCTTGAACCCGACCTCGACGACCTGCTGTGGGCGACCGTGAACCTCTTCCACCGCGCCGCCGAACGGATCGAACGCGAACTCGACGATAACGAGCAAGCCCAAAAGCGCGGACAGCGCGAGCAGGACGGCTCGGAGGGGCTTTGTTGCACAAAGGGCGTTGGGATTCCCTGTGAGGGTCAGGAAGCGTAGGTGGGATGGATGCCAAAACCGACCATGCCGAAGTACCGCACGACGAACTGGAGCGAGTATAACGCAGCGCTGAAGCGCCGCGGGTCGCTGGAGGTCTGGTTTGACCCGGGCATGGATTGGCTGGCAGCCCCGATTGGTCGTCGAGGTCGGCCGATGCGGTTTTCGGACAGCGCGATCAGGGTTTGGCCTGACGCTGAAGATAGTGTTCGGACTGCCGCTACGGCAGGTGACGGGACTGGTTGCCAGCCTGCTGAAGCTGGCAAAGCTGGATTGGCCGGTGCCGGATTACACGACGCTATGCCGTCGGCAGAAGACATTGGCGGTGTCACTTGATGGTCGCGCCAGTACGGGTGGTCTGCATTTGCTGGTCGACAGTACCGGGATCAAGATGATGGGCGAAGGCGAATGGAAGACGCGCAAGCACGGCGCTTCCTACCGTCGCCAGTGGCGTAAGGTTCACCTTGGGATCGACGCCGAAACCCTGGAGATCCGGGCCATCGAGGTCACAACCAATGCGATTGGCGACGCCGCGACACTGCCGGATCTGCTGGCGCAAATCCCGACGGACGAACGGATTACGATCGTCGGGGGGTGATGGCGCCTACGACACCAGAAAGTGTCGGGCCGCGATCGCAGCCCCGGGGGCGCAGACGCGGTCATTCCCCGTACGCCCGGGGGCGGCCAGCCATGGAAGAAGCCGGCGGCCGGCGCCGATGCTCGCAACGAAACGCTACGCGCGATGAAAAGGCTCGGTCGAACAATCTGGAAGAAGTGGAGCGGCTACCATCGCCGCAGCCTGGTCGAGACGAAGATGCACTGCTTCAAGCTGCTCGGCGAGCGCGTCGCATCGCGCACCTTTGATCGTCAGATTACCGAGCTCAAACTCCGTGCCGCAGTTCTCAATCGATTTTCACAAATAGGAACACCGACCACCATCCGCGTTGCATAGATCTCGTCAGTAAAACCATATTTGTGCTTAATTATCTTTGTGCAACAAAGCCATGACGCGCTGCTTCAGCGGTTCGAACCGTCGGTGGCGATGGCGAGGACGCTCGGCGCGAAGACGGTCGTGCTGCCGTACATGACTGACGAGCATCGCAACGAACAGGGCTGGAACGCCGCGCTGCCCAATTTCAACCGCTTCGCGACGCAGCTGAAGTCGGCGGGGTTCGGCTTTGCCTATCACAACCATGATTTCGAATTCACGATCCGGCCCGGCGGGGTCAGCCTGTACGACCGCCTGCTCAGGGAAACCGATCCCGCGCTCGTCAAGCTCGAGCTCGATATCTACTGGGCGGCGCATGCGGGCGAGGATCCCGCGGCGCTGATCGACCGGCTGTCCACCCGCCTCTACGCCTATCACGTCAAGGACATGCGCCCCGATCGCAGCATGACCGCGGTCGGCCAGGGCACGCTCGACTTTGCCGCGCTGTTCAAGCGCAAGTCGGGCGCCGGCGTGCAGCATTTCTACGTCGAGAACGACCAGGCGCCCGCGCCCTATCTGCCCGACATCACCACCAGCTTCCGGACGCTGCGCGCACTGCGCTTCTGATCGAGACAGGAGACCAAGACCATGGCCGCAACCAACGGGTTCGACGCGATCGTCATAGGATCGGGCGTGAGCGGCGGGTTCGCTGCGAAGGAACTCACCGAAAAGGGCCTGCGGGTCCTGATGCTCGACCGCGGCGTGATGGTCGAGCACGGCGAAGGCTATGCCTATGATGGCAAGCCCGCCTACGAGGTGCCTGCGCGGAACATCATGCCCCCGGCGCTCGTCAAAAGCGATTATTTCATCGCCAAGCACGGCTATGTCGCACCCAGCAACCGCGCCTTCTACAATGACGACCGGCTGAACCCCTATGCCTATGACGAGGGCAGCAAATTCTACTGGATCCGGCCCGCGGCGGTCGGCGGCAAGTCGCTGATCTGGGGACGCTGGTGCTTCCGGTGGAGCGAGGAGGATTTCGAGGCGAACAAGCGTGACGGAATCGATGGCGACTGGCCGATCCGCTATGGCGACGTCGCGCCCTGGTACAGCTATGTCGAGAAATATATCGGCGTGTCCGGCTCGCGCGAGAATCTACCCTATCTGCCGGACAGCGAATTCCAGCCCCCCATCCCGATGAACGTCGCGGAAAAGTGGCTGAAGCAGAATCTGGAAAGCCGCTTCCCCGGTCGCAAGCTGATCAACACGCGCCTGTCCAACATGACCGAGGACAAGCCCGAGCAGAACCGGACCAAATGCCAGTTCCGCAACCAGTGCAGCAATGGCTGCTCGTTCGGCGCCTATTTCTCGACCCAGGCGGTGACGCTGCCCGCGGCGCGCGCGACCGGCCGATTGACGCTGCAGTCGGACGCGGTCGTCACCAGCCTTGATTATGATCCCAAGGCCAAGCGCGTGACCGGCGTCCGCTACATCGATACCAAGACCGGCCAGGCGCAGTCGGTCCAGGCGGACCTCGTCTTCCTCTGCGCCTCGGCGATGGCATCGACGCAGATCCTGCTCAATTCGCGTCCGGCGGGCAGCGATCGCAGCCATTTCGACACGAGCGGCACGCTCGGCCGCTATGTGATGGACCATATCTTCCGCGTCGGGGTCGACGGCGAGATCGGCGGGATGCAGGAGTTCATCGAATATGGCCGCCGCCCGGGGGGCGTCTATATCCCGCGCTTCCGCAACATCGGCGGCGACGACGGCGTCGGCTTCAAACGCGGCTATGGCTATCAGGGCGGCGCCTATCGCACGCCTGCGGCACCCGTCGGGTTCGGCGCTTCGATGAAGCACGGGATGCGCAACTATGCGCCGTGGCACTTCAGCATGGGCGCGTTCGGCGAATGCCTGCCCTATGCCGACAATCATGTGTCGCTGCATGCGTCGAAGGTCGACCGGTTCGGGGTGCCGCTGCTCCGGTTCGACGTGCGCTTCCACGACAACGAACTCAAGATGATGGCCGATGCGCGGGCGCAGGGCGAGGCGATGCTTCGCGGGGCCGGGCTGACCAACGTCAAGAGTTCGGAACAGGAGCACGTCCCCGGTGACGCGATCCACGAGATGGGCGGCGCGCGCATGGGTCGCGATCCGCGTACTTCGGTGCTGGACGCGTGGAGCCGCGCGCACGAGGCCACCAACCTCTACGTCACCGACGGCGCGCAGATGGCTTCGGCCTCCTGCGTCAATCCGTCGCTCACCTTCATGGCACTGACCGCGCGCGCCGCCGACCACGCGGTGAAGCAGCGCACCCGCGCCTGATCGGCCCCCGCCACCCATCGATGATATCGCTATCATCGATGGGTGGCGGGTGACGGATCAGTCGACGGAGACCTTGGGCCTGCGCCGCGGTGCCGAGTCGGACTGGCGCCGGATCAGCGTAAAATCGAACGTCTTGTGCCGGTCCTGCGGATCGATCGCCTGCGACCGGCGGATGGTCGAGGCGAGCATTTCTACCGCAGACCGCGCCATGTCCGCGATCGGCTGGTGGATCGTCGTCAATTCGGGCCAGATCGCGGTCGACAAAGTCGTGTCGTCGAACCCGCACACCGTCAGGCGCCCGGCACGTCGAGCCCGCGCCGATGCGCGACCGCGACCGTCGCAGCCGCCATGTCGTCGTTCGACGAGAAGATCGCCGATGGCTGCTCGGCGAGCCCCAGCAGCGTCTCGGCCGCATCGAGCCCCGATCGGTAGGTGAACAGCCCGTGCGCGATCAGCGACTCGTCGCGCGCGATCCCGGCCTCGTCCAGCGCCGCCGCATAGCCTTCGAGCCGGCGCGCACTCGACGACAAATTGGGGTTGCCGGTGATGAAGCCGATCCGGCGATGGCCCAGCGCGATGATGTGCCGGGTCATCGTCAGCGCCGCCTCGCGGTCGTCGATGCGGATCGCCAGCATGTCGGGCACGGGCAGCCCGCTCGCCAGCGACACGGTCGGGACGTGTGCCGCCGCTAGCAGGTCGAGCACCGCATCCGCCTCGCACAACGGCGGCGGCAGGATGATGCCGTCGATCCCGCCCTCGATCAGGTGACGCGTCACCGCGATCTCGTGCTCGCCCAGGTCGCATTTCTCGATGATGATCTGCACGTCGCTGCGCGCCGCCTGGTCGAGGCTGCCGAGCAGGAACTCGCTGAGAAAGCCCGCGCTCGGGTTGCTGTAGAGCAGGCCGATGCGGACCTGCCCCGCCCCGGCCAGGCTGCGCGCGGCCGGGTTGGGCGCATAGTTCAGCGTCGCGATCGCGTGAGTCACCGCATCGCGCGTCGCGGCGCGCACATTGCTCGTGCCGTTGATCACGCGCGACACGGTCATCGGCGAGACCCCGGCGAGTCGCGCGACGTCGCTGATGGTCGGCGCGCCGCCGGTGCGCCGCGAAGTCTTGACGCGGCCGATCGAGGAAGTGTTCATGTACCAACCGTTAGCGCACCCCCTTGACGCGGCAAAGCCCCACGCGATCCGATCCCGAGTCGGTCAACGTCGTCGGACCCCGATGGACGGCTCGCCCCGTTGCGGGACCCCGGCCGTTCTTTTCACGGGGTATTTTTCGTGCGCGATGATGCGGAACCCCCTTGCTCCGGCGCACGGGAGGGATATGATAGCGCTATCTCCCGCCACGGCGGAGGACAGGTCTCGTAGAAGACCGGTTTTTAGGAAGGATCATAAGGTCATGCGCCTCCGTTTCCCCATGCCTGCCCGCCGTGCGCGCGCGGTCCCGTTGCTGGCCGCCTCCGCTCTGGTCGTTCCCGTGCTGGCGGGTCTCGCACCCACATTGTTCACGGGCGGGACCGCGACGGCGCAGTCCGCCGCCAAACCGCAGGGCGAACCGCGCAGCCCCGAGGGCAAGCGCTATCTGTCGCAGCCGCTGGTCACCAGCATCTACACCGCCGACCCGTCCGCGCATGTCTTCAACGGCAAGATCTATGTCTATCCGAGCCACGACATCGACGTGACGACCGCCGACGACGATCTGGGCAACCAATATGCGATGCGCGACTACCGCGTGCTGTCGATGGACCGGATCGGCGGGCCGGTGAAGGTGAACCCCGTCGCGCTCGACGTGAAGGACGTGCCCTGGGCGTCGCAGCAGATGTGGGCGCCCGACGCGGCCTATAAGAACGGCACCTATTATCTGTATTTCCCGGTGCGCGACAAACAGCTCGACAAGAACGGGCTCGGCACCTTCCGCATCGGCGTCGCGACGTCGAAGAGCCCGGTCGGCCCGTTCAAGGCGGACCCCAAGCCGATCGCGGGCAGCTTCTCGATGGATCCCGCGGTGTTCACCGACGCGAACGGCGCCAGCTACATGTATTTCGGCGGCATCTGGGGCGGCCAGCTGCAGCGCTGGAAGGACGGCAAGTTCGATCCCAACGGCTCCGACACCGATCTCGGCCAGGACGACCAGCCCGCGCTGTCGGGCAAGATCGCGCGGTTGAACCCCGACATGAAGAGCTTTGCCGAGACGCCGCGCGACGTCCAGATCCTCGACGAGGCCGGCAAGCCCGTGCTCGGCGGCGATCATGAGCGGCGCTTCTTCGAGGCGTCCTGGGTCTTCAAGCGCGGTGGCAAATATTATTACACCTACTCGACCGGCGACACTCACTTCCTGAACTATGCGACCGGCGACAACCCGTACGGGCCGTTCACCTACAAGGGGCATATCCTGAAGCCGGTGCAGGGCTGGACGAGCCACCATTCGATCATCGAGTGGAACAAGAAATGGTGGCTGTTCTATGCGGACACGCAGCTGAGCAACAAGAACCACCTGCGCAACGTCAAGGTGACCGAGCTGAAGTTCGCGCCCGACGGCTCGATCCCCACCATCGATCCGTTCGTCAACTGATGTTCCTCGGAATCGACATCGGCACCTCCGGCGTGAAAGCGTGGTGCTCGACGAGGCCGGCAGCGTCGTCGGCCAGGGCGTCGCCGCGCTGAGCGTCCAGCGGCCGCATCCGCTCTGGTCCGAACAGGATCCCGATGCGTGGTGGCATGCGACCACCGCGGCGGTCCAGGCCATCGACCCGGCCGTCCGCCGTTCGGTCCGCGGCGTCGGGCTTGCCGGGCAGATGCACGGCGCGACCCTGCTCGACGCCGACGACCGCCCTTTACGCCCCGCGATCCTGTGGAACGACGGCCGCAGCTTTGCTGAGTGCGAAGCGATGGAGCGTGCGGTGCCCGATCTGCGCGCAATCGCGGGCAACATCGCGATGCCGGGCTTCACCGCGCCCAAGCTGCTCTGGGTGCGCGAGCATGAGCCCGAGATCTTCGCAAAGATCGCGACCGTGCTGCTGCCCAAGGACTATGTCCGCCTGCTGATGACCGGCGACAAGGCGTCCGACCTGTCGGACAGCGCAGGGACCTGTGGCTCGACGTCGCCGCGCGGAGCTGGAGCGACGCGCTGCTGGCCGCGTGCGGGCTGACGCAGGCGCAGATGCCACGGCTGTACGAAGGCTCCGAGATCACCGGCACGCTGACCGCCGAGGTCGCCGAACTCTGGGGCATGCCGCCGGTCCCCGTCGCGGCGGGGGGTGGCGACAATGCCGCGGGTGCGGTCGCGTCGGCGTGGTCGCGGACGGCGATGCATTGCTCTCGCTCGGCACCTCGGGCGTGATCTTCGTTGCGACCAGCGACTTCCGCCCCAACGCCGATAGCGCGGTCCATGCCTTCTGCCACGCGCTGCCGGGCATGTGGCACCAGATGTCGGTCCATCTGTCGGCCGCGTCGTGCATCGACTGGGTCGCGAGGATCACCGGCGCGACCGGCCCGGCCGACCTGTTCGCACGCGCCGAAGCCGCCGGTCCTGCCAGCGGCCCCGAGATCTTCCTCCCCTATCTCTCGGGCGAGCGCACGCCGCACAATGATGCCGAGGTCCGCGGCGCGTTTCTCCGGCTCGACAACGACACCGATGCCGGCCGTCTGTCGCAGGCGGTGCTCGAGGGCGTCGCCTTCGCGCTCGCCGACGGGCTCGACGTGCTGCGCGCGGCGGGGACGACGGTCG